>JBFJZQ010000491.1:0-1506 GCA_041622015.1 Oleiphilaceae bacterium | reverse complement strand
CGATCCTGATTACTCTTGCCCTGCAACGCCGCGCTCTGCGGCACATTTGGAGCGCAGCGGAAAATTTGTCCGACAGCAGCGCTTTGTTAGGGGTCCCGACTTCATATACTAAGTGCGACACTCTCCCAAAAAAGGAAGGTGAGCTGTAAAATAAGCCTTATCCCATTCCGGCAAGAAGAAGGATAAGCAATGGCTTATATACAACTCACCTATGAAGAAAGATTAACGCTTTCAGTGCTGAAACTGCAAGGAGTATCTATTAGAGAAATCGCCAAGGTTCTTGGACGCCATTTCTCGACATTGTATCGTGAGCTGGATCGCAATAGGTGCCACGTAACCGATGGGGCTTATAGGCCTTCAAAAGCCCAGAGGCGAACACGGGCCAGGCGTAGTCGCTCCAGAAGAAACCATCATTACTCTAGCAGCTATATGATGCTAGTGCGAAAGCTGTTGATGAAGGGATGGTCACCAGAACAGGTGGTTGGGCATATGCGCCGCTTTAGGCTTGCGGAACGAATCATTAGTCACGAGACTATCTACCAATATATCTGGAAAGATAAGGCCGAAGGTGGCGATCTATGGACGTACTTGAGGCAATCACCGAAGCGGCGTAGGAAGCGTTACAAGGCCTATGATAGCAGGGGTAAACTCGCAGACAAGCGACATATAAGCGAGCGCCCAGGCAGTGTAGAAACACGAAAATATAAGGGGCATTGGGAAATAGATACTGTGCATGGTCGAGGCAGTAGTCACTGCATTGTTACGCTGTTAGAGAGAAAATCGGGCTATGTTATGATCGGTAAGCTACCCAATAAAACGACTGATGCCTTAAACAAAAGGACGATCAGTTTAATCAATAGAGATCCGCTAGCGTTTAAAACAATCACCTCAGATAACGGCACGGAGTTTCATCAGTACAAGCAGATTGAAAAGCACCATGAGGTTAAGTTTTACTTTGCTAATCCTTACCACTCATGGGAGCGTGGGAGCAATGAGAATATCAATGGTTTAATTAGACAATACCTGCCTAAAACCGAAAGTATGGCCTCGCTGACCCAACAGCAATGCGACCAAATAGCACAAAAATTAAATGAGAGACCAAGAAAACGGTATAACTTTAAAACACCTGAGGAAATGTACTATGGGATCTAATTATAATTGTCGCACTTCAAACTTGATACTAAGTAACTTGCAACATAAACTACCTCATAGACAATTTATATACTTTTCGATCCGCATCCATGTAATACTCTGAGCACATTTCAAAATCCCCTCCTGCCATAAAGTCACCTCTAAGAATCTGAAGCATTGGCAAAGAGGTCAGGACACTTTTTACCACTCCATGCAAATATCTCACAGCTCTATCGGTACCCAAAAATTTTGCTAAATACTGAAGAACAATAAAATAGTCTTCCATTGATTCCCAGTTCGATTCCACTGTTTCAGTAAAATTGTAATATTTCCAGTCTCCAACCGACCACTTACCAAAGTAACCAGAATCTGGTT
>JBFJZQ010000490.1:0-1516 GCA_041622015.1 Oleiphilaceae bacterium | reverse complement strand
CAAGCTGACCCGCTACGGCAGGCTTTGTAAGCCTGCCGTAGCGGGTCAGCTTGAGCGAGGGGTTAGGCATTGAACATTTACGTGACTCACAAATACGCAACGATTTATTCCTTAGTGTTTATAAAAGAAGGTACAAAATGACCAAGAGAAAATTAATTAGAATTATTGTACCTCTGCTTGTAACAGGGGTACTTGCTACGCTCACGCTAGTATCTATCAAGGAATATGTGCAGTATAAAGAAATATTCGATGATGTCGCAGCATGGAGCGCATTTTTTAGTGTTTTCGGTATTGTTTATGCAATTGTAGCAGGCTTCTTACTGATTACAGTTTTAACGAAATACAGCGATTTAAATCAAGCAATAGAAAACGAACTAAATGCTATTGAGACTGTGAGGGATTTTTTAACGTATTTAAATGACGAAAAAAATGAAGTCAAAAAGAGCATCAAATATGCACTATCTCATTACTCTTTCTCATTACTTAATAAAGAATGGTCGGAAATGAGCGATCCTCATGAGCCTATGGATTCTGATACATCTGAAGAATTATACGAAATAATGCGTAAGAGCAAAAAAATATCTGTTGATACAGAAAGTGATGGGATCGTGTTCACGGCCATAATCGAAAATATATCTGATATCACTAAACTTCGTACACGAAGAATCGCTTTAGCTAATGATAGACTGCCTCCCAGGTTAAAGATTCTAATGATCTTTATGTCTATTGTCCTCGTCGGTGCATTTATAGTGTTAGGTGTTCAAAATATACACACTCACATAGCTATTCTCGTTAGTCTTTCTATTTCTATTCATCTGTTATATATGATTATAGAGGATCTAGACCATCCATTTTATGGAATTTGGAATATAAACAGATTGCCCTTGGATGCTCTGGTAAAAAGATTTGACAAAGAAATTGACGCATTGTAGGTGAAAGTAATGCCTAACAACGCGCTCATTCGGACGCTGTAGTTCCCCCGTTTTAGTAAATGCCTTCTGGAAACTCAGGAGGTGGTAACATGCCAAAATATACCCAACCCAGAAAGACCTGGCAGTACACAACAAACTTCAAAGTAACGGCGGTAAAGCTGAGCTATCAAGCAGGTATTCAAGTTCAGCAGATAGCAGAAGGTCTGGATATACACCCGTTCACGCTGGCGGAAGGAATACCGAGACGGCAAACTACAGGGGGATGACCAGGGGCGTGTCGGTGTGATGAAAAAGAAAAAGTCTATTCGCGGTAGCGGGCGAATGGGGTCGGGTCTTGCATTGCCGGTAATCCCCCCGAAAAATAACTGAGGTTGTTCTGGTTGAATGCACCGGACACTTTAATAAGAGACAATAAACGTCAACGCTTAAGGTGTCAGTATGAGTCAGAAACGCAGTTATAAACAGTACCCAAAAGAATTTAAAGAAGAAGCGGTAGCGCTGGTGCTTGACCAAGGTTACTCCGTTCCACAAGCCGCTAAATCACTCGGTATAGCCGCCAATATGCTCTATCGCTGGAAGGATCT
>JBFJZQ010000489.1:0-1517 GCA_041622015.1 Oleiphilaceae bacterium | reverse complement strand
GGCAACCTTCTGCGAATATAGTATATTTGGCGCGTAGCTCCATGCCAGGCATAAATGCATCAGTTTGTTCGCCTGCTTCATTAAGACCCATGTCGCCTGTGATGATGCCTTTAATTACACCATCTTCAATTATGTTTTCTGCGGCTGGGAAGCCTGGATAAACCTCTACACCTAATGCTTCAGCTTGTTCACCTAACCAGCGAACAACATTGCCAAGGCTAACGATATAGTTGCCGTCGTTATGCATAGGCTTCGGGATCATCCAGTTAGGAGTCTTAAAGCTTTTTTCGTTATTTGTTAAAAAATAAACTTCGTCTGCTTTAACTGGAGTATTTAATGGTGCGCCCATTTCTTTATAGTTTGGGAATAACTCTGCTAGTGCGCGATCTTCGATAACGGCGCCGGATAATGTGTGTGCGCCAATCTCTGAGCCTTTTTCAACTACGCATACGCTGATTTCTTTACCTGTCTCTTCTGCGATCTGTCTAATGCGACAGGCAGCCGATAAACCTGCGGGGCCACCGCCAACAATGAGTACGTCAAACTCCATCGATTCACGTTCCACAATTAGTCTCCTCATGCATATACGAAATTGAACAGTTGATACGGTTCAGCAATAGAGCTTTACGAATCTTCCTGCTTTGGTTTTTAGTAATCTGAAGCTTAGTCTAAGCGGGCTATATTGAAAATACCCCAGAAAAATTAACCATGTTTGGTACGGTTTAAATTAGAAAAGCTTTCAAACGTTTGTTTGAATTTTACCTTGTTATTCTGTTTAAGTAAAAGAAATGACAAGCCTTAATAAAGTACGATGACGGAAATTTACCACTTTTAACATTATATTTAGCTATTAAGGGGTGAATTGAAGGTCAACTCTTGACCTAAAAGTGATTTATCGGCAGAATCATCGCCTTCGCGAATGCTGTATTTTGTTTGATTTTTGGATCAGGCTGCTAGTGTTCTCTGGAAAAGTGTATTTTTAATACTCACTTTTTTTAAAAAGAATGGTAATCTCACTTTAAAGAACCGTAAACTTGAGTGAGTGCTTTCGCGCCTTTATCTGGGTCTATTTTGTCATCTTATTATTGTTGGTCGTAATGTTTCCTTTATGGGACACGATTGTGAATAAAAAGTTGCAGGCCTCTAATTTTCATTTGCTAATTAACGAGGAATCTATGAAGGTTCTGGTCGCAGTTAAACGAGTTATTGACTATAACGTCAAAGTACGAGTAAAGCCTGATAATTCAGGTGTTGATCTTACTAATATCAAAATGGCAATGAATCCGTTTTGTGAAATCGCTGTTGAAGAGGCAGTGCGTCTTAAAGAAAAGGGTGTTGCTAGCGAAATTATAGTCGTTTCAATCGGCCCTAAAGTAGCGCAAGAACAAATTCGTACTGCTTTGGCTCTTGGTGCTGATCGCGGTATCTTGATCGAAACAGATGAAGATGTTCAGTCTCTACAGGTAGCTAAATTATTAAAAGCTATTGTGGAAAAAGAAGCGCCACAGCTAGTTATT
>JBFJZQ010000488.1:0-1582 GCA_041622015.1 Oleiphilaceae bacterium | reverse complement strand
TAATTCGATCAATCAATTGCTCAGACGTAATACCTTCTTTTTCTGCACGCAGCATAATCGCCGTGCCGTGTGCATCATCAGCACAAACATAGGTACACGTTTGGCCCCGTGATTTCTGAAAGCGTACCCAGATATCCGTCTGAATATATTCCAACATATGCCCTAAATGAATCGGACCGTTAGCATAAGGAAGAGCACTAGTAACCAATATTTTTCGCACAGACATATCAACTCTTTTGTTTGAACTTTATGACTTGTATTTTTTAACTACTACGCATGATCAGAAATGAAAATTGATCTAAAGTCGCTGTATAGGCAGCTAAAACCGGCGCAATGATACCTAGTTATTGAGCAATTTTCATCCTAAGCGTGTACTAAATCACAGAGTTTTATAAAAAAAACAGTGCTTTTTATCCCAACAGCTTCTGCAAAGCCCTCTTTGGATTAACTAAATCGTCACTCTTAAGCACTTCGTGCTGCTCCTTCTTTGTTTGGACATATATCGCTTGCAAAAAATGAGTTAGAATAGCCGGCGATTTTGCTATGCAAACATAGCCCCCACCAACTAGAAATCTGCCAGAAGCTTTATCCGGAGTGAGCATGTCAAACGTGAATAAAACAGAACTAGAAGATGCGATTAAAGTTTATCGCGACCCTTATCTGAACCAAGACTTATTCTCTTTAAATGCGGTTAAAAAACTGGAATGCGAGAATGGTAAAGTTTCGGTCAATATTGTAATGCCCTATGCATGTAGCAGTTTAATGGGCGGGATCAAGCAAATCCTTGAAACCAATCTTGAGTATGTCGATGGCGTCGAATCTGTTGAGATTCAAATAAGCAGCAAAATATCCGTTCATATTGCGCAAAATGAATTAAAAACCATTGATGGGGTCAAGAATATTATTGCCGTCGCATCGGGCAAAGGTGGCGTTGGCAAAAGCACGACAGCCGTTAACTTCGCCTTAGCTCTTGCACAAGAGGGCGCTCGCGTGGGAATCGTTGATGCAGATATTCATGGCCCCAGCATGGGTATGATGCTTGGAATTCCAGACGGTCAACGTCCTGAAACAGCTGATGGCAAATGGTTTATCCCGATTCCGGCTCATGGCGTCGAAGCAAATTCGATGGCTTTCCTGGTTGATAACAATACCCCGATGGTCTGGCGTGGCCCTAAAGTCAGCGGCGCATTACTGCAATTAGCGACTCAAACCAAATGGAGTAATCTGGATTATTTGATTGTCGATCTACCGCCAGGAACAGGCGACGTTCAACTAACCTTAGCCCAGCGAATTCCTGTCACCGGCGCGATCATCGTTACCACGCCTCAAGATATTGCTTTACTCGACTGTAAAAAAGGCATCGAAATGTTCCGTAAAGTCGACATTGATGTTTTGGGTGTCATTGAAAATATGAGCGTACATATCTGTAGCAATTGCGGTCATCACGAACCACTATTTGGCGAAGGTGGCGGTCACCGTATTGCAGAAGCTTACGACACTGAAGTTCTGGGCGAAATGCCTTTACACAAAACAATTCGGGAGCAGACCGATGCCGGTAACCCTACTGTGGTCGCCGAACCTG
>JBFJZQ010000487.1:0-1666 GCA_041622015.1 Oleiphilaceae bacterium | reverse complement strand
TATTCTGATATTAATCTAGAGCTCATGGCCAAGTTGATGCAGATGTCAATGCCGATGGGGCATTAGACTTAAAAGTGAGAGCCGATACAGCGAGCTCTCTCTTTAAATGCGAATGCTACAAGGCCTGACAGATAGCATTCACCAAAACAGTTTATAGGGTAATGGTATGGACCCGCTTACCAATCGGCTTCAAATGAGCCATGATGTAATTTCCACACAACATCAAACAGTAAGGGGTCCACACATGCATACTATAACCTACGGAATAGATTTAGCTAAGAATGTTTTTCAGGTACATGCAGTCAATACTGACGGCGAAATTATTTTAAAAAGAAAGTTGAAAAGAAAAGAGGTGCTCGCTTTTTTTGCAAAGCAGGAGCTTGGTCTAATTGGAATAGAAGCTTGTGGTGGTTCGCATTACTGGGCTAGAGAGCTCAGTAAGCTTGGATTTACAGTTCGCATGATGAGTCCACAATTTGTTAAACCTTATATTAAAGGTAACAAAAATGATGCGAATGATGCCGAAGGAATTTGTGAGGCTGTGACACGGCCAAATATGAAATTTGTCACCGTAAAAACGACTGGTCAGCAAGATATATTGATGCTGCATAGAATACGAACGCAGCGGATTAAACAGCGTACAGCGTTATCCAACCAAGCGCGTGGTTTATTGAGTGAATACGGAATAGTCATACCTGTAGGGATAAGAAATGTCCGCAAGGATCTCATTGATATACTGACGGATATAGAAGAGAAAAGATTAAGTGAGTTTGTAAAACCTCATTTCAATAACTTATACGAAGAATTACTTTACCTTGATGATTTAATTCAGACTGTAGATAAAGCGTTGAAAGTGTATTTTAATCAAAACGAAGCTTGTCAGCGGCTTGCTAGTTTGCCAGGAATTAGCATTATAACCGCGACAGCATTGGTTGGTTATTTAGGGGATATTAGTAATTTTAAAAGTGGAAGAGAGTTAGCGGCTTACCTAGGCTTAGTGTCAAAGCAGCATTCAAGTGGAGGGAGAGAGCTATTGCTTGGAATTAGTAAGCGAGGAGATAGTTACCTTCGAACACTGTTAATACATGGTTCCAGATCAGTGTTAAAAGTAGCTGCCACCAAAAAAGATAAAGATAGTCTTTGGCTAATGGATGTACAGGGTCGGCGCGGCTTCAACAAGGCGGCTGTTGCACAAGCAAATAAAACAGCGCGTCGCGTTTGGGCGCTTCTATCAAATAAAACTCAATATGAAGTTCAGCAGGCAGCGTAGAAAAGTATGTTAATAAACAGAAATAGAAAGTAAGTTAAGTAGTAAGTAAGATAAATAAATGGCGAATAAAGCCGCCAATAGATTGCAAAAAAGATTCATCGAATGGTAGACAGGTAAGACCGTCTTCTGTGTCACCTGCCAAGCGCACGGGCTCTTAGAAGCCGATAGGGTGATGAGTACACTGGAAGAGCGGAATTCCATTGCGGCCGAAGGAAATTGCTTTCCTTCAGATGTAGGCCGGATATATGCGAGCAGTCAATACCTCGAATATTATTCAAAAACATGAGGGCAAGCCCCATATTCATTAATAGAGTCATCCCAACGTCTAACATCATTTGCTCTTCGCCAACGGCTATGAAAAAACTCCATAAGGCATATACCCTGTTTTAGTTGTAT
>JBFJZQ010000486.1:0-1671 GCA_041622015.1 Oleiphilaceae bacterium | reverse complement strand
TTTTTGGCAGTATTTGGTGCATTTGCTGGCGCAAGAGCAAGGCAGTTTCTAAAAGAATATTTAGCTGGTGTAAAAAATCGTGCCTAACAAATCGCTCAAGTCCGGGACGCCGCAATGCGGCGCCCCTTAGCTCAACCGTTAGCCGTACATAAGAATAGGGATATATGAAAACTACTTCATCTCAATTTGATCTATATCGATATCAACTTCTCCCAATAGATAGATATCTTCAAGGTGACTTGTGGAGTGGTGTAACTTCAATAGAAGAATTATTGCAGAAGAAAAACGATATTTTTTCGAGTGCATTGAATGAAGTTGATCATTTTTCAAACGCTAGAAACGAAACAGCCACAAAGCGTCTTTTTGCAAAAGATGACTTTTTTCTGTTTCGCATAGCTTCAAACAGATCGTTGCATCGGGAAACAAAGGAATTTAAGGACGAGTATATTGACAACTGGCCTTCAGTATTGGTGGCAATATGGAATCACCCAGAGATCCAGATGGTTGCTGTGCAGCGAAGAACGACCGCCTTTTCAAGCACTGAGTCGGTGGTAAAGCTAATCCTAGAAACGCTGCGCCTATCGATTGCACATTCTCACCTTAGGGCGATACATGAGCCCATTGTAGAGCGGCGAGTGTTCTGGGATATAGTTGAGAAATACGAGGGAAAAATACAGAAGCTAGAGTTTGAGTTTATCACCCCAAACATGGCTAACATATCGGGCAATCTTCCAGAAAACCTTAAAGATTTTGCTAAAGCTACAAACTCAGTAAAGAATAAATTAGACATCGAATCTGATTCAGAATCTAGCTTGCATATAGATCGCGAAAATAGCACGGTAAGCGCCTTGTCTGACTAAACTAGTGATGGTGGTGGTAACGTCGCTATTAAAGTAAATGGCTTATCGAAAAAAATTAATACTTCTAAAACTGTAAAGCATATAGAAATATCAGAGATTGAGCTTCAGGGAACGGCTGAAGAAGTCGCAGCCCTGATAAAAGAGATGATGAGATGATTTCTCAAATATTGAAAACATCAACTATGTCAATCGGTGTGGGTTTCCTTGCGCAGGTTCTACAGTCATCGCTGAAGACTAATTACTTGAATGAATTTCTTTCAGAAAATCTCATTACAATACTTATAGCTCTCTTAGCAATTAATTCAGCCACACTGGGCATAGTGCTAACCAAAATCCGTGACCTCGTTGAAAAACATGGAAACGCGCAGTGCTTTAATACAACAAAGCAGCAAATGATTCTATCAATAAAAGAGCAAGTAGCATTAATTATCTTTGCGGTTACATTTCTAACGATAGTCAGCTCCCCATTAGTGGCATCGTATTCAAACCTAAAAATGCTTTTTGATGCCACTGTTGTAGCGGTGTTTACCTATGCTTTATTTGTCTTATATGACACGGCTAAGGGGGTTTTAATCATCATCGATTTTGACCTGAAAGATAATGGCTAACAAATCAATAAACTTCGCGCCTAGCGGCGCCGGACAGCCTTACGGCTGCCGGTTATTGAGGCGTTAGGAGTTACGCATGACTAAGCCATTGCCTGAGCGACTCAAGCTTATGAGCAAAAAACAGCTAGAAATAGAACTCATGTCGCACGAGCATAATGATTTTGGTCGCGATCTGATCCGCGACGAGATAGCTAGGCGAGAAT
>JBFJZQ010000485.1:0-1677 GCA_041622015.1 Oleiphilaceae bacterium | reverse complement strand
CCGACGAGTTGCTAGACAAGCGCTCTTTGGAAAACATGGTTTTCAGGCCTATATCTCTTTAGATGGCGCAACCTTTCCGGCAGAACTAACAGATTTTTCCAGTTTGGGCTTTGCAATATCTTTAAAGGAAAAAGAAGCTGAACATCTAAGTGTCGGCGGCAGAATACAAGTTTCGGTGAGTCCTTTAATCTATCAGCACTATTTAATAAAAGGTATTGTGATAGATAAACAAAAGACCAAACAAGAGAAGGTTAAAATATCTGCTGTTATAGAACATGAGCAGAGCAGTAGGCATGAGACGTTTCATCCCGTTCACTTAAATGCAGAGCAAAGCCTAAAAGGGCAAATTGTTCATCCTTTTGTATACAAGCAGAATAGCTATTTCGAGGTAGAAAGTTTATCCCGAAATGGCTTTTATGCAACGGGAATTCAAACTGAGTTTACTTTATTTGAAGGGATGGAAGTCAGTTATAGTTTAGCATCGATTGCCGGCTTGCAGTCTGTTGTGGGTAGGGTTTCAAATGTGTCCCTAACAGATATGAATAAGATTCGATGTTTTATTGAAACACCCAATCTGTCTTTTCAGGCTGAGGATGAGCTTTCCCAACATTGCTTTCACTTTGCTCAGAAGACTCCTAGAGACATAAGTCGTGCGGGGCTGAACGCTCAGCATATACAAACGTTAGTACAGTATCGTTTTGTAGAGACACAAGCAGAATATGAAGCGGTATTGAAGTTAAGAAGAAAATCTTACGCCAGCCAAGGTTTTTGTGCGAAGGATGATCTAATAGCTAAATTCGCATTACAACAAGACGCCTACGGTAGGATTTTAATTGTTTTTCATAATGAGCGAGTGATTGGCAGTGCATTACTTGTTTTTGGAGAGCAAGGCGAAAAGCCTTTTGAATTAGACCAGCTTCTGCCTAAAAGCCAATTTTCTAAACTGCCTAAATATGAAGAGTTAATGGAAATTACGGCTATATGTATAGAAAAGTACTATCAAGATACCGATGTCTTGCATGGTGTATTTGAGGCAATGTACCGCGAAGGTTTGTCTGCCGGTAAGCAGTATGTCATGGTTGCTAGTGCAGAAGAAAATCTTAATCGATATAAAAAAATGGGTTTTAGGGATGAAGGCATATCGCTAGTTCACCCCCGGTCTAAGCGGGTTAAATTAAATGTCATGGTGCTAAATAAAGAAACGGGTAAAACCGGTAAAGGTATGAGTCCTGTAACGTGGTGGGAAGTATGGGGGCCAGTCAGTTTACATTTGTATCAACGTCGAATTATTGATTACTCATTGCCGCAAAAAATACGTGTGAGATTCAATAGACTTGCTTACAAAGCGAATTTAGCGATTAAGAAAATAATCCGGTGGTTAAAATAAGAAAAAGCGTTTTCTAGGAGGGAAGATACCTCATCCAACACTGTTGAATGAGGTAAGGAATTCTTAAGCTGGCATTACATTTTCAGCTTGTGGACCTTTTTGGCCAGAACCTTCTGTGAAAGTTACTGCTTGGCCTTCTGCCAGAGTTTTAAAGCCATCTCCTTGAATGTTGCTAAAGTGAACGAATAAATCCGGACCATTTTCGCGTTGAATAAAACCAAAGCCTTTTGATTCATTGAACCACTTAACGGTTCCTACAAGTTTATCTGACATTATCTAACCTTTTTCAT
>JBFJZQ010000484.1:0-1701 GCA_041622015.1 Oleiphilaceae bacterium | reverse complement strand
CCGTAATGCCGTAATGCCGTAATGCCGTAATGCCGTAATGCCGTAATGCCGTAATGCCGTAATGCACAAATGGATAGAGTTTTTAACCAGCGTCGACGCCATGCAGGCCTTGACCGGTGGACACCGGATCAAGTTTACTATAATCAGCCATCAGGGCTTCCCTGATATATGGCGAGAGCAAGATCGCAACGCAGGGAATCGTGCGAGTTTCTTTGCTTTGTCAGTGACAACACATTTATTGGATAAATAAGGAGCTAAATGAGCCATGTTTAGACTTGAATTTATAACTAGATTCTTGTTTTTTTTGATTACTAACAGCCTGCTTTGTTTGCCGTTATTCTCGTTCGCTGACGACCGCTCACAATTATTTCAATCTTTTGAAATTGAGGGCTTATCTTTAGGATTGAATTTCAGAGATGCGGTTGCGAAGGCCGAATCGAAGAATTTCCAGTTAGTAGATACTGGGGCTAGAGAGCTAACGAAGAAAGAAGCAGATGGAAGTACAAAATCACTGATTTTCGACATGCCATTCATTGAGGATGAGTTTCCAGATCTTAAAATAGTTTGGAGGATTGCGTATCAGAAAAAATATCCAAACACCCTGAACTTTGATCCGGATACGGTTATATCCAGTTTAAAACAAAAGTATGGTAACCCAGACAAGGATTACCAAGATAATCAAGGTAGGCATACAATCATCTATTACCGGGATATTTCAAAAAAGGCTGAAATTCGCTTTGAGACCATCAAGACGTGGCGTGATCAGGTATTGAATGTGACCATGAGCGACGTCAACATCAAGATATCGGGCCGCACTGCTTACAACGACGCAAAGTCTGCTGAGGCTAGTGTTCGACAGCAGAGTGCACCGAACGCAGTTATAGATTATTGAGAGCGCTTGACACCCAGGAAAGGAAACGTTTTTAGAACGTAGTTAAATTAAATGAATTAAAAAACTCAATAATGAAATTACAACAGAAAGAACCACCAGCAGACTCGATGTTCTAGGCCAAACAAAAATAAAGATTCCCACGGTGCCAGCAGTTGTAACATTTAACATCGTACTCATAGTCATACTATCATCAGACAAATCAGCTAGCACGCCAACGAATACATAAGCAACAAAAATTGATAGTGTCAACAATACGCTACCTATTGCACCAATAACTCTCCACCGTTTCCAATCGCAAAAGGGGTCTTTAATAAAAACCGCCAGGATAAAGATTGGAAACAGAATGAAGAGCCGAAGAGTGCTCACATCAAAATGGGGTTTTGGTACGCCAATATCGGTTACAGGCTTACGCCCCGCCACAATATCGTTCATATCCTTGAAATAATCGTCTACGGTGTAAGCCCTGTGGGTTTCAGGGTTGTAGCCAAGTTTACTTTCTAGCTCATCTTGTATGTCCTGATTATCGCTCATAATTACCTATCCATACATTTTTGTGAGGGTGTTTAAAATTCTGCATCAGCCAAATTTCCGTCATAGGCTGATGTGCCCATCGATCCGACCTGGGGAGTGGACACCTATCCCCAAAATCCAATTTCACCTTAAAGCCGGCATCATTCAGGCAGCTCGGCGTGCAGTACGCCTTCTGCGGTCAAGGCTGCTATCTCTTCAGCGGTCATTGCTAGCAGTTCGCTGAGGATGGCGCCGTTATGCTCCCCGAGAAATGGGGTTTCCAGCGGCAGCTCGTCGGG
>JBFJZQ010000483.1:0-1716 GCA_041622015.1 Oleiphilaceae bacterium | reverse complement strand
CTTGTTTTTTGACCTGGTCGTAAGGCGAGTATGACAACATATAATCATAATAAGTTTTGTCATTGGGATTGCCCCACTCATCGTATTCTCCGGTTGTTAACGGAATAGATTCATCAAGCATTGTTGTGACGACATCAACAAAAGGAACCGCGGCAATGACGCCGTGATAAAGCTCCGGCGCCATATTAATAATGCCGCCCATTAACATGCCACCGGCACTGCCACCCATAGCGTAAATTCGTTTTTTGTCGCCATAGCCTTTGGCAACTAGCCCCTTAGTAACATCTATAAAGTCGGTAAAAGTATTCATCTTAGTGAGCTTTTTACCGTCTTCATACCATTGACGTCCGAGCATTTTGCCCCCTCGAATATGTGAAATAGCATACACAAACCCACGGTCTAATAAGCTCAAACGGGAAACATTAAAGCTTGGATCAATCGTATTACCGTAAGAGCCATAGGCATATTGTAAAAGGGGGCTAGTACCATCTTTTTTGAATTTATCTTTTCGATACACAATAGATACCGGTACTGATTTGCCATCTCTGGCTTCAAGCATAATTCGTTCTGATTGATAAGCCTCTGGATGAAACTCGCCGACAATTTTGTCCTGCTTTAACAGCTTGCTCGTTTTTGCGGCAACGTCGTATTCAAATTCAGAATCAGGTGTGGTCATGCTTGAATAAAAATAGCGAATAACCTTTGATGCTGGATCTGGATTCATGGAAAAACCGGTAGTGTAAGCGGCATCATTGAATTCAACTTGTTGAATTAACTTGCCTGAATAATCTCGCAACCTTAATACTTCTAATCCATTAGTTCTTTCACTGACGGCCATGTAGTCGTTAAATAAAACAAAACCTTGTAATAAAGTATTTTCATCATGGGCAACAATTTCCTGCCAATGATCTTTGTTGCCAATTTTATTTTCTGCCACTCGCATTATTTTTTCATTAAGCGCATTTAAATCAGTTTGAATATAGAAATAGCCATTAATATGATCCACTCGATAGCGGTGATCTTTTTCACGAGATAGAAATGTTGTGTATGGACTTTCTGGTTTGTCGGCGTCAATAAAATGAACTTCACTGTTCATAGTTGAAGAAATACTTATGCCGATATATTTCTCCGAGCGAGTTTTAAATAATCCCGTGTAGAAAGTGTTATCTTTTTCTTCGTAAATCAAAACATCATCTTTAATATCAGTGCCTAACTGGTGACGGTAAACTTGAAAGGGCAGCAAAGTTTCTGGATCTTTTTTAACATAAAAGAAAGTTTTGTTATCATTTGCCCAAACAATTTGTCCCGATGTGTTTTCGATAACCTCTGGAAAGAATGTGCCGTCTGTCAGGTTTTTAACTTTGATAGTGTATTGGCGTCGACTGATAAGATCTTCAGAAAAAGCCATTAAATCCTGTTTTGGGCTGATACTTAAACCACCTAAACTATAATATTCGTGCCCTTCTGCACGCTCGTTTTGGTCAATGAGCGTTTCGACCGCTAAAGTTAAATCAACGCCGCCGGTCATTTGACCCTTTTGACGAAGGTGGATCCGATAATCTTTACCTTCGGTAAATTTTGACCAGTACCAAAAACCTTTGTCGAAAACAGGCACTGATTCTTCGTTGGGTTCTAATCTCGCAGTCATCTCTTCAAAAAGGGTTTTCTGAAAATCAGCCGTATGGGCCATTTTGGCTGTGGTGTAATCATTTTCGG
>JBFJZQ010000482.1:0-1723 GCA_041622015.1 Oleiphilaceae bacterium | reverse complement strand
TCCAAAAATACACTTGCTTCTTCAGAAACTGATGTCGAAGTTATTGATCAAAATACTAATGAAGATAAGCAAAATAAAGGTGATCTGCTTGAGTGAAATTATTCTAATTAATGTGTCTGGTAGAGATAAGTCTGGACTGACATCTGAAATAACCGGCATTATGGCGCAATATCATTTGCGTATATTGGATATTGGTCAGGCGGTGATTCATGACCATCTGACTTGGGGTATTTTGGTAGAAGTGCCAAATAAAGAAGATTCATCTGGTGTTTTGAAAGAACTTTTATTCAGGATGCATGAACTTAATCTTCAGGTGACATTTAAACCTATCAGCCCTAAAGAGTATGAAGAGTGGGTGCAGGGGACAGGTAAAGCTCGTTATATTGTGACCTTGTTGTCTCGATCAATAACGGCAGAGCAGATTGCTCGAGTATCTGAAATAACAGCAGAGCATGGTTTAAATATTGATAATATTACTCGCTTATCAGGTCGACGGCCTTTAGATACCAACCTATCAACAAATCAGGCATGTATTGAGTTCTCTGTTAGAGGAACCGCCTTAGGTTTAGATAAGCTGCGCTCTGATTTTTTAAGGATATCGAGTGAATTAAATGTCGATATCGCTTTCCAGGAAGACTCGATATATCGCCGTAATCGTCGTTTAGTTGTTTTTGATATGGATTCGACCTTGATCGAAGCCGAAGTAATTGATGAGCTAGCGAAAGAGGCGGGTGTCGGAGAAGAAGTATCTGCTATTACCGAGCAGGCAATGCGTGGTGAAATTGATTTCACAGAAAGCTTTGTCCGCCGAGTTGGCTTACTTGAAGGCTTGAGTGAAGACGTCCTTGCAAAAGTTGCCGCGCGGATAAATATGACAGAAGGTGCGGAAAGGTTAATTTCAACACTAAAAAGTCTAGGTTATAAAACGGCTATTCTGTCAGGAGGATTCACTTATTTTGCTAAAGGTTTACAAGCGAAATTAGGTATAGATTATGTCTATGCAAATGAATTAGAAATCAAAGATGGCAAAGTCACTGGCAAAGTCACTGGTCAGGTTGTTGATGGTAACCGAAAAGCAGCCTTGCTGGATGAATTAGCAGCACGAGAAAATATCGGCAGAGAGCAGGTAATAGCTGTAGGTGATGGTGCAAATGATTTGCCCATGTTGAGCCGAGCGGGTCTAGGTGTCGCATTTAGAGCGAAGCCATTGGTAAAAGAGTCTGCCAAGCATTCTATCTCTAACTTAGGTTTAGATGCGGTGTTGTATTTGATTGGCTTCAGGGATCGAGAGGCTGAGTAACAGTTAAGTTGTGAATAGATAAAAAATCTATTCAGGAAGAATCTTAATTAGGCCATTTTCTAGCTCGCTTTGAGCAATGGCCTGTTCATCTATTTGTGGCTGTGTCATCCAAGTAAGCACATCGTAGTACCGACGAATGTTCTGCACATAGATGACCGGCTCATTGCCTCTGGCATAGCCGTAGCGAGTTTGTTTGTAGTATTTCTTCTTCTGTAATAAGGGTAAGAAGTTTTTCACATCGACCCACTTATTCGGGTCTTTGCCCGCTTTTTCAGTCAAAATTCTTGCATCTTCCAAGTGACCATAGCCCACGTTATAAGCTGCCATTGCAAGCCAAGTTCTATCAGGTTCTAAAATTTGATCGGGAATGCGTGCTTTGATTTTTGCAAAGTAGGCGATGCCACCTTTTATGCTGGCCTCGGG
>JBFJZQ010000481.1:0-1757 GCA_041622015.1 Oleiphilaceae bacterium | reverse complement strand
TGACTCGTTTTGGTGGTGAGGAATTTTGTATTATTTTGCCCGATACTGAGATAAGTGTGGCACAAGCTATAGCTGAACGCATCTGCGAAGAAGTCGAAAGTATGGTCTTGCCAGGCATTGAGGGGGTTCACGTAACCGTCAGTATTGGTGTTGCCGAAATTAGTTTCGATGATGCGGATGCTAAAGCATTCCTTGCGCGCGCAGATGTGGCCTTATATCAGTCAAAAGGAACAGGACGAAATCGCGTTAGTTTGGCTGAATAATATACGCTTGCATGTAAATCGCTCTTACAAGCAGTTTTTACAAACAAGTGTAGAAAGCCCTTTGCAGCTAAGTGACTGAAATTTTTAGTGAAGTGATTGAAAAGCGTCAGACAACTCGATAATGTGGCTAGTTCCTGTCACAGGCTTAAGAGTTATCCCGTATGTATAATTGGAAATCCTTGTTAGTGTGCACTGCGCTCATTATTGCGCCTACTTTACACGCAAACCCATTGTCAGAATGTTATCCAGACTGGCAGCAAAAGGCCCTATCACTAGGCTTATCAAAAGATATTACTGAATCGGTCATTCCCGGTTTGGAGCATTTGCCGCGGGTTCTTGAATTGGATCGTCGCCAGCCTGAATTTACCGTAAGTTTTTCGAGCTACTTCAATACTCGTGTCAGTGAACAGCGAATTGTGCGTGGTCGTGCATTAATAGAAGAGCATCGTTTATTGCTCAATAGTCTTACGCAAGAATACGGCGTGCCAGCTCAGTATCTGATCGCGTTTTGGGGTTTGGAAACTAATTATGGTGGCTACAAGGGAAAAATGTCTACCTTGAATGCATTGGCTACTTTAGCGTGTGATCCTCGTCGTAAGGACTTCTTTACCATACAGCTATTTGATGCCTTTTCTCTTCTGGAGGAACATAAACTAAAACCTTCAGCTATGGTCGGTTCTTGGGCGGGGGCAGTAGGTCATACTCAGTTTATGCCTGGGAACTATCGTCGCTTTGCTATTGATGGTGATGGCGATGGCAAGATAGATTTATGGAACAGTATTCCTGATGCGCTTACCTCAGCCGCCAACTTCCTGAAAAGTCTAGGCTGGCAAACCGGTGAGCGATGGGGTCGTGAAGTACGCTTACCTGAAAATTTCCCTTATTTAGAATTGGTAGAACAGCGCAAACGGTCATTGCATGAGTGGCAGAAACTAGGTCTCACCACCGCTCAGGGAAACAAGCTACCTGCTGAAGATATGCAGGCCACCTTAGTGCTGCCCGCTGGCCATACAGGGCCCGCTTTTCTTGTTTACCGAAATTTCAATGTAATTATGGGTTGGAATCGTTCCGAATTTTATGCGCTTTCGGTTGGGCATCTGGCTGATCGCATCAATGGTGCTGGGCGATTAGCTGTTGTGCCACCAGAGCAACCGCGTTTGAGTATTGCTCAGGTTCAAGACTTACAAGAAAAGCTTAAAGTCTTAGAGCTGATGGATGGAGAGATAGACGGTATTTTTGGTCCAGCGACACGCCAAGCGATACGAGCATATCAACAACAGCAAGGCATTATCCCAGATGGCTTTCCGCACCCTTCATTATTTAAAGCGCTGAATATATCGCTGGATAATGGCGGAGAACTTGCGCAGTAAAATTCGAGTATTTTAATTTCTTAGGAAAAGCCTAAGGCAGACACGTAGGTCTGCCCCTAAAGTTTGTGCATATATAATACCCGTAGGGGCGGACCTATGTGTCCGGCCTTGTTAATTTTGATTT
>JBFJZQ010000480.1:0-1760 GCA_041622015.1 Oleiphilaceae bacterium | reverse complement strand
GTTTATCTGTTTTGCCATTTGTTGGATTCATTTCACACCTATTTGCTGGTTGATGATTGCAATTATGGAGGCAAAGTATTACTATGTCAACACTTAATGATAACACTAGAGGTTAAATGATGAAAACTAAAGACGCTGTAGAATATTTTGGAGGGATCAAGCAATTAGCTGAAAAGCTTTCTATTTGGCCGCATGTTATTTATCGGTGGGGTGATAATCCGCCAATGGCTAGACAGTATGAAATAGAAGTTAAGACAGGTGGGAAACTGAGGGCGGATAAATGAATAACTACAATTATATATATGTAATGAAGTGCGAGCATTACATGAAGATAGGAATGGCCAGTAACTTTGAAAACAGGCTTGCTGCAATTAGTTGTTGCACCCCTTTTGAGGTATCAATATTAGATACTTTTGAATTAGATGATAAGGTTTCGGCTAGCGTAGCTGAAAAGCTATGTCATGACGAGCTTAAGAAAGCAAACTACCACAAAAAACTAGAGTGGTTCCACTTAACAGAGGAATCACTAAAGATTGTAAAGCAATGCGTTGAGATAGTTAGAAAAGGTAAATTCAAAATCCTGCGAAGACAACTGTTAGACCTAAAGAAAATAATTAAAAAATCTAAACTTATGACAATGAGTGCAACTTGTGACTATCTTGATGGAATCGGGTTTAAATCGGAGTCAAAGCTACTTAGGAGATCGTACGAAGGCCCGTATTGCACCTTTCATCTGGATGAAACCGGCGTCAAGGCTCTATACGATTATGTGAAAATAACCGCAATCGATACAGAGATAACAAGTTATTGCATGGAAGACGAGAAATGAGAGAGTTTTTATTTTGGTCTACACTCGTAGCAGTTTGGACAATTGTCCAAGTTCTATTCTGGATAGATGTAATCAGTGATATTGGCTAACATTTTCAGACTTTAAAATAAAAAGCCCTTGAACTTTTTAGGAACAAGGGCTAGTATTTAGTTATTACCGAGGGCTGGCAGGCCACGGTGACAGATAAGAGGAATACTATCACCGCTTCGGTATGAAACTATTCTAATAATCTTTCACCTTTCTTGCAACCCTTATATAGATAGTACGGCTTCACCATGCCCCAACAGTTCCAAGTCATGGCTATGATCAAAGAAGAGTGGTTCTAACCTGACCACCGCCAGACTGGATGAGCACTCACAAGCGTTGAATGACGTTTGGTAGCCTAAGGGATCCCATGTAGAGTACGAGCCGTTAAACGTAGATAAGCGCCTCTTTACGTTTAGAATGCTGAGAGCACGAATAGGTAGTGGATTAACAAGATTCACACGCTAAGGGCTGAAATAAACCCTTTTCACTCAGTTGTTATAAGACTATCGAAATACAGTGTTTTACTAATTTGTTAAATTTGGGCTTTAGTGTACTCAAGATCTTGTGATCCAGTGATAAACGTAAAAGGTTTTCTAGTTTACGATTCTTAACTTTAAGGGCACCATTTCAAGAAAAGACATGTAGGTTCCCACGCGGAACGAACTCAATTAACGCCAGAACTTGAACCTGTGCTCTTTTGATAAGGGGGTCTTTATGTTTTTACCCGAACACCGCTACACTGGCCCATTCAATGATGACGAATGGCTGAAAGAACAGTTAGCTACGCTTCCTTTTGCTTGGCGCATGGGTGTAGCTACTAAGTACTCTAAGGTTTTTTTAGAGAGTGGTAGGCGAGAAGCAAATATAAGATTAAGAAAGTATATAAAAAGAATACAAGAAACCT
>JBFJZQ010000479.1:0-1797 GCA_041622015.1 Oleiphilaceae bacterium | reverse complement strand
TCAATATAGACCTTTTCGCTATCTGTAAAATCCAGTGCTAACTGACCTTGATTAACGCCACTTATCCACGCATAAAAGTTCTCTGGAAAGTGACGAATTTGTGCTAAATAAATTTGTTCCAGCAAGCCAAGGTTTAAGCGAATATCGATAATACGCTGCTGTTGCCAGTGAGACAGTGAATCTAAGTTGGATGATACCCTTTGAGTCTGGGGAAATTGAGTCTGCTGCCAACCTTTCCAGACTAAAGCTTCATTCTCAAGCAGACTACGGACTGTCAATTGTGCTTTTGCTTCTTGTTCAGACAAAAAACTTGCACCTCCTTTGACCTCAGAAACTAAGGTCGCCATACCATACACACCCAATATGCTCATACTAAAGATGGTGAGTAATGACAGGTAAGCCAGCATTCGGTGGATCTGAACGGCATAACTCAAGCACATTAAACTCAAGGCAATTAAACTCACACCGGCCCAAATTTTTAGAATAGCTTCATTACCAATATCTCCTCTGACATCACCGGCACTCATTGTAGAAATAATAGGTAGGTAAGGGCCTTGTTTATCAAAACGAAGGCTGATGTCGGGAAGACTGTTCACGCTAGAGCCAATCTCAGCCCATGCATAGATAATCACACGATCATCCGGTTCTAAACGCCATTCTGAGTAACGATAACGTCCCTCTGTCTGAGCATAACGTTTGGATAAATGCCATTGAATATCGTGCGTATTTAAATGGGTATAGACGGTCGCCCTGGCTTCGTTATCTTCCAATAGAAAATCAACAGAGCGGGATTCATCGGTGACCGTTACCCAATGGGTATCGCCGTCGGAATCCGTTTCTTCTTTTTCTAAAAGATATCGATAATAAAGACTAGGCGTTTTAGTCTTTGGACTCTGTAAAAGGTTATTGCGAGAAGTACTGGTTACGGCACCTCTTACTTGATTTTCGCCTTCAAGCATTCCCAAAATAGTGGAAGGAACCAGTCTTTCTAATGACTTGAAGGATTCAATATCCAAAAAACCTTGCTGGCTAAATTTGATGCCAAACACCAAGCACACGACACACGCGACAAAGGCCAAAGTACGTAAAGTAAAGCTGTGCATTATTATTTATTATCCAAGCACGTAAGAGAAAATAAGCCACAGAAATTATGCAGATTAAGCCCGAGAATGCCATCTAGTATTGAAGATAGTCTATTTGCATCAACAGGCTGGCAGTAAACTTAGCTGAAAGTATTTCACATAAGGACACAGAAATGGACATCGAATTATACAACTTCTGCGAGCATCTTGATTCAATTGAATGGATTGATAGCTTAGCTAATGGGCTACTCAGCCATAAAATTGATTTGAGACATAGCCATGTAAGCACCACTAAACTGGAACCGGGTTACCAAGTTTATATTGGCCCCAAGCATACAGATTTAGGTGGGAATGGGATTATGATCATGCTAGACGATGATTTTAAGTTACAGAGCTATCTCATTAAACGAATTGAACTGCTTCCTATTGATCTCAAATAAATTTGAACACCAGAATAATACCTGCTAGGTTTCGGTTTTTATCGATGTAAGGGTTGATAGACAGCTCAATTTTTTGTTTGCTCATGTTTTCTAATTGATATATTTTTGGTTCAAGAGAGCTCCTCGCATCCCGAATCCACTCATATACCTCATGCTTAGAAAAAGTCAGTGATAAGTCTGAAAAAGGCCTATTTAAATCCATTGGCAAAAGTTTAACAAAATTTCTGGCTTTAGAAGTGAAGCGCCTTATCAGTAGATGTTCATCAAGGTAAATA
>JBFJZQ010000478.1:0-1804 GCA_041622015.1 Oleiphilaceae bacterium | reverse complement strand
GGTAGCGGCTTACTGTTTCAGATCATGCCCGAAAAGAAATAATAGTTTTTAAGCTTGAACCAAGTAGCGCCAGTCTTTAAAATAGCGCTATTTAATCCATCACCATATTATAATGGAACCCTGCGATGACTTTTGTTGTAACTGATAACTGCGTCAAATGTAAATACACTGACTGTGTTGAAGTTTGTCCTGTAGATTGCTTCTATGAAGGCCCGAACTTTTTAGTCATAGACCCAGATGAATGTATCGACTGCGCACTTTGTGAGCCAGAGTGCCCTGCTAATGCGATCTTCTCTGAAGATGAGTTACCCGCAGATCAGGTTAAATATATCGAAGTCAACGCAGAACTGTGCTCTGTATGGCCAAATATTACTGAACAGAAAGACCCGCTACCTGACGCAAAAGAGTGGGATGGCGTACCAGACAAGTTCGAACATCTAGAAAGGTAATTAATCTTCTCGAACTGAAGTATTGCTAAAAAGAGCTAAACTAACCCTTAGCTCTTTTTTTTATTCCAAAAATAAGGAGAGCATTGAATAGCGATCGTGTCGAAACAAGCAACATCGGCTAACTCGATAGCGTTCGACCGCCATCAATATTTATAATTTGCCCATTGATGTATTGATTCTGAAGCAGAAACATTACCGCGCCGGCAATATCCTCTACCGCACCCAGTTTATGCATTGGTATCTTTTTCAAAATAGCTTGTTTAGCAGCCTCATCAATTTCATCGCTTTGCTCAGGCCATAAAATGGCGCCAGGACTAACACCATTACATCGAATACGCCCTGCCATATCTTTCGCTAAAGACAGAGTCAGATTCTTAAGCGCCGCCTTACTAGCGCTGTATATAGGATGAAGCTCCAAGCTTCGCTCTTGATGAATATCAATCATATTGATAACACTGCCTTGAGCCTTAATTAAAGCGGGTAAGAGAGTCTGTATCAGAAAGAATGGCACCTGAACGTTTGTAGAAAATAACTGATTCCACTGGATTTCAGTTGCCCCTTGCCATGGCGTTGGATAAAACAAGGAAGCATTGTTAACTAAAACATCGAGTTGATCGGTTTTTTCCAAAACCCACTTACTCAAGTCATTAACAGTTTCATAGGAGAGGCTGACACTTTTCACGAAACAACTTTTTGGCCGAAGAGCATTAAGCTCAGCCTGCAAAGCAAGTGCAGACGTTTCACTTTTCCCATAGTGCAACAGAATCACGTAACCGTCACTGTGTAATGCATTGGCAATGGCCGCCCCTATCCGTTGAGCACCACCTGTAATAAGCGCGTATTTAGTCATCATTTAGTTATTATCGTTTCTTAATTATGTTTTGTTTGGTCGATGAGTATCAAACACGCTTAAAGAAGAATCAATTATTAGTTTCGCGATTGTGCTTAAAAATAGGACTTTTTATAGCGATAGATTTCGGCATACGCTGATAGCCATTTAGTAAATAACCACTTAAATATAAACAGGCCAATATAAAAAGAGACATACCTCCTTTTTCAAGGTGAGATAAATTAAATTGTTGGTACAAAAGGTGGCTAATCAAGGGTAAAGTCATGATAAAAATAAGTACTGCGGCTATTTTTCGCCATACATCTATTTTAGGGTCATACTTTTGGTACCGGTCTATATCATAAGTATCCCAAGGGTCATTTTCTGTCACGTCGACAGGACGCCACCCAGTAGGCATAAACCAAAGTTTGATTTTATCGCTCCACCTCTGAGTATTAACAGCGTCTTTCCAAAGCTTTGCCCACCAATCTATATGTGCATATAAGGGATCCCAACTTCTATATGG
>JBFJZQ010000477.1:0-1819 GCA_041622015.1 Oleiphilaceae bacterium | reverse complement strand
TTGCTAAGGGCTGACCGTGGAAATTTCCACCCGAAATAGCTTCTTCACTACTGAGTACTATCGGATTGTCGGTCACTGAATTCATTTCAATTTCAGCCATTTCTAACAGGTGATTATAGGCGTTACGCGACGCACCATGAACCTGTGGCATACATCTGAGTGAATAAGGATCTTGAACGCGTTCGCAATTAGTATGTGATGCTAGGTTTTGTGAGTCTTTTAAGAATGCTCGAATACGAGTAGCAACTTCAATATTGCCGGCAAATGCCCGAAGTTCATGTAACTCTTTTCTAAAGGGAGATGAACTACCTTGCATACCCTCTAAGCTCATGGCGCCAGCTAAATCTGCTAGGTCTAATAAATAACGCATTTTAGTTAACGCGGTGATGGCATGGGATAAAATAAACTGGGTGCCATTGATCAATCCAAGACCTTCTTTGGCCTGCAGCTCTAGAGGTTTTAAACCTTTTTCTTTGAGCAGCTCTGCGGCCGGAACCGCGCTATCCCCATGCCAAAATTCTCCTTCACCAATTAGCGGCAGGAATAGATGAGAGAGTGGCGCTAAATCGCCCGACGCGCCTACCGAACCTTGCTCTGGGACTACAGGGATCAAATCTAGCTCGATAAAGGTTAGCATTCTTTCAATGACTTCCAGACGTACTCCCGAAAAACCTTGACTCAACGCATGAACTTTTGTTATTAGCATTAACTTTGAAATCGCTTTGGCGATAGGCTCACCGACACCTACGGCATGGGTAATTAGCAGGTTTTTTTGCAGTAAATTGGTTTGTGCTGGTGATATTTGAGTATCGCATAATGGACCAAAGCCAGTATTGATGCCGTAGACAGGTTTACTTGAACTAGCCATAGCCTCAACATTTTGTCGACTGGCATTTATTTTATCGAGTGCTTGCTGGTTAAGCTCAGCTTTGACACTACCATCGGCAATACCATTAACAATATCGAGACTTAATCGATCAATACCATATTTAAATGCCATTTTGCTTTCCTCTATTAATTTCTAATTATTTCATTTTAAAATTGAAACTAGTTTGTCTTAAATTTTGTTCCTAATCGATATCGATTACCTGGGTGATATAATTTGGCATAACTCACCAAAATGCCGTTGCACCAGGTTTTTCTTTCTAATAAAAGTATCGCTTCATCATCGTCAACTTCTAATAATTGGCGAATTTTGACACTACCTAAAATAGCTTCAACTTGATGCTCAGCTTCTGTCACTGGGGCTATTGACGATAAGTATTCACTCGGTGTCATTGTATTAAAATCTTGTTGAACGTAATCCGGCGCTACACTTAAGTTGACCCATCGATACTCTAATTGAATAGGACGGTCCTGCTGAAAATGCAGTAATTTTGAATGACCACATAACTCATTTTCATTAAGCGCCAATTTTTTACTAATAACCGAATCAACCACTTGTTTATCGCAAAAGATCAACTCTGCTTCGTGTTCAAAGCCTTGCTCTTGAATTTCTGTGGCAATACTGCGTATTTCTAATAAAGAAGATTGTTGTTTTTCTTCAGCGACAAAACTACCATTTCCTTTAATTCGGACTAAAGTGCCTTCTAGCAGCAACTCCTGTAAAGCGCGTCTTGCTGTCATCCGGCTGACTTTACATAAATCGACCAATTCATTTTCTGAGGGCACGCGCTCGCCAGTATTCCAATATCCCAGACTGATACCGTCTAAAATATAGTTTTTTATTTGCAAATAGCGACTTTCATTTTTATTTAAGATCATTTTCATTAAAATATTATGATTTTTTTTGCTTGTATATACAAGTTATTATTATAGA
>JBFJZQ010000476.1:0-1827 GCA_041622015.1 Oleiphilaceae bacterium | reverse complement strand
GGTTGATGGTGTGGTTAAAAGTTTGCATGCGAACACGGTAGGTGGCGTGGTGAGTCCTGGGAATAAGGTATTAGAAATTGTGCCTTTGGGCGATACCTTACTGGTCGAAGTTCGAATCAAGCCGGCAGATATTGCATCGATTGTCGTGGGGCAGCGGACTCGATTAAAGTTCAGTGCCTATGATTTCGCCATTCATGGCGGTTTGGCTGGTAAAGTTACTTTCGTGAGTGCTGATACGATTACCAATGACGAAGGTGAAAGCTATTATATTGTTCGAGTATCACCGGAAGAAACGTATTTGGATCCGAAAACAAAGGTCATGGAAATAAAGGTCGGGATGACCAGTGAAGCAGATATCATTATCTCGAAAAAGACAATTCTAGAGTACCTACTTAAACCTATTAACCGCGGCTTGGAAAAAGCGCTAACAGAAAGTTGATATGATTATATATATATATTCTAAATCAGATTCGTTTAAAGAGCATATCAATAAAGTGATAGGCTCACATGTGACTTATCGGACAGATTTAGGGGTAGTGAAAGCAGGGGCAGCTGATATCATTTTGATTCATGCAAATTCTTATTCAGATAAGAATTTAAGCGAAATGCTTGGTGATAACGCAAATGCATCACTCTCTATTGTGATAGCAGATGATCTACCAGATATCGGAAAAATGCTCCGCTATACCAATTTAGGTGTGAAAGGCTACTGCAATACTTATATGGCTAAACCACATTATGAGCAATTGCTAATGATGCTGAGAGAAGGTCATAGCTGGTTCCCGCCAGCACTTCTTTCGCAAGCTTTATCACTGGCTCATTCGAGTGTACGACCAGAAGAAAGTGATGAGCATCTACTTGAGTTAACGTCTAGGCAAAAGCAAATTGCCTTGTGTATCGCTGAGGGTAAAAGCAATAAAGATGTGGCCGAAGAGTGTGGTATTGCTGAAGGCACCGTTAAGTCTCATATCACTCAAATTTTTAATAAACTAAATGTATCTGATCGAGTAGGTTTGGTCATCTACTTGAAACAGCTGAACTTGATAGGAATGAATAGACGCAAGACTGACTAACTCTAGCCAAGATTAATTAAATTTTGGTTCTCTTATTTTCCCTTCTGAAACAAAAAGATACATAACTTGCCACCTCAGTACCATATTTTCTTGACTGACTAAGGTCTATTCTTTTAGTACATCTAAAAAGGGGTTAGTCATGGCTGCAAAAAATATTGGTTTTATTTCTGAATTGGTTGGAAACGCCGAAATTCGTACCGAAGAGGGTATGGTTAAGGTTGCTCTTCTAGGCGATATAGTCAAAGAAGGAGACGTGGTTTCTACCGGCCAAAATAGCTATGTAGTGATTGATTTCAACAACGGTGAAAAGTTAAGTATTGGTGCGCAAGCGCAAGTTACTCTAGACGATTCCGTTACCTTCGATAGTGGTCAGTTTGATGCAAGCCTTGTTGATCAGCAGGCGGCTTTACAGCAACTAATCTTAGAAGGTCTGGATGTTTCTGTTCTTGAAGAAACTGCAGCAGCAAGAGCGTCTCAAGGTTTAGACTCCAGTTCGTTGAAAGAATCAAACGTATACGAACGAGATGGCATAGAAGGCCAGGTTGATACGAGACTTACCCCAATTGAAAATGAAGCCTTTGTAAACCCCCGAACTACTTTTGGCTCAGAATCAGGTATTAACCAAGTCAATACCACCACTGCCGATGCTGTCCAACCTGTTGTTAGTGAAAATTTCACAATTGCACTTAATGTAAATATCACCTCGGATGGTGTTGTCAATTCATTTGAAAGTAATGGAACCATCGCAATAACT
>JBFJZQ010000475.1:0-1846 GCA_041622015.1 Oleiphilaceae bacterium | reverse complement strand
TGGGCGGGTAAGTACTGCTTTAAAAAATCGGAAAACTTACGCTCTCCGATAAAGCAGATGCCGGTGCTGTCTTTTTTGTCATGTGTAATTAGATCATGCTCTTCAGCTAAGGCACGAACAGCTGGTTTTTCGAGTTCACCGACAGGAAATAAAGTCTTAGCTAATTTGCTTTGATGGACAGCGTGGAGGAAGTAGCTTTGGTCTTTGTTGTTATCTAAACCCTTTAGAAGAAATGTTTGGCCGTTTTCGTCTAGTCGGCGAACATAGTGACCGGTCGCAATGAAATCAGCGCCCAAGGTAGTCGCATAGTCGAGAAAGGCTTTAAATTTAATTTCTTTATTGCACAGAATATCTGGGTTCGGTGTTCGGCCTGCTTTATATTCATTCAAAAAATGCTCAAAGACATTATCCCAATATTCAGCAGCAAAGTTGGCTGTATGAAGGTGAATACCGAGTTTATCGCAGACTGCTTGTGCGTCATTCAGGTCTTCAAGGGCGGTACAATATTCTGTGCCATCATCCTCGTCCCAATTTTTCATGAACAGGCCTTCAACCTGATAACCTTGTTGTTGAAGGATAAGAGCAGATACCGATGAGTCTACCCCACCAGACATACCAACAATAACGCGAAACTGACTATTTTTTTTCATAAGGAAGAATTTTTTTAAAGAAATAAAAGAGCAGTAATTCTACTCTTTTGTTTCATGAATTGCTTGTGTGAGAAAATGGAAATAAGGGTGATCGATTAATCTTGTTGATGTTTAGAGTTCAGGTGAGCCAGGTAAAAAACTGGCGATATTTTTTACCCGCCATTTAAGTTCTTCAGCGTTATCTGCTTGAACTGTTATGTGGCCTAACTTCCTGCCGGTTCTTTCTTCTTTGCCGTAAAGGTGAACGTGAGCATAGGGGAGGGCCATAATTCCAGCAATATCACCTTTCTCTGAAATGATATTAATCATGCATGTCGGGCGGATTGCATCGGTTGAGCCCAGAGGCATGCCTGTTATCGCTCTTAAATGATTTTCAAACTGGCTTGTTACGCAACCTTCTATTGTCCAATGTCCAGAATTGTGCACTCTTGGTGCCATTTCGTTGGCCATTAGTCCTGACTCTGTTTCAAATAGTTCCAGCGTTAAAACACCGACGTGTCCAAGCTCGTGCATTAGCTCTTTGATATAGCTATTTGCTTGTTGAATCGTTTCTTTTGCAACATCGGTGGCTGGCGCGAAAGAATAGCGAAGAATGCCTTCATGATGGTTATTTTCGGTAAGCGGATAGACGGCCATGTCATCATTGACGGATCGGACTGCGATAATCGATAGTTCACGCTTGAAGTTCACAAAAGCTTCAACGATTAACTCTCTAGGGCCGTTCTCAGTTAAGCCAATGCTATTCCAGGCTGCTTCGCACTGCTCAGGCGATTTAATAACAAACTGGCCTTTTCCGTCATAGCCTTCGGTTGTTGTTTTCGTTACAACTGGGCAGCCAAGATCGTCTACGGCACTTTTTAATGACGCCAAAGAATTAACGATATGGTATTTAGGGGTGGGAATGCCTAGTTTAGTGAATAAGGCTTTTTCCAATGATCTATTTTGGCATACTTCAATCGACTTTGACGGCGGATATAGCTTGGTTTTCTTCTCTATATATTGAGTCAAGTTAAGGGGTAGGTGCTCAAATTCGTAGGTGACAACATCTACATCAGATAAAAAAGTTTTTAGTTCTGAGCTCTCAAGATCGGCGCTCGGATCTGATGTTACTTGGCCTAAACCAACGCTCGGGCTGCCAGAAGTATCATAAAAATGGAAGTCCAGCTCTAAAGGATAGCCGGCTAAAGCAAGCATTC
>JBFJZQ010000474.1:0-1962 GCA_041622015.1 Oleiphilaceae bacterium | reverse complement strand
GACGGCTTCGGTGGTGCGGCGATTGATTTCGCGGGTGAGTTCTTCGCTGATTGTGCGAAGCTCTTCGCTTAGCCGGTAATTCGTTCCATACAACTTGCTCAGTTCGGCCTTCGTCGCGTCATACACGGCTTGAAGTTTGACGAGATAGGCGGCGATCTGTCCTCTTTGGGCCATGCCTTCAGAAAGGATGCCTCCGCCACAACCAACATCGACAACTCTTTTTCCCGCTAGCGAGGCGCGCTCATCAATATAATTTAATCGTAATGGGTTGATATCGTGAAGAGGTTTGAACTCACTTTCCTTATCCCACCAACGACTTGCAAGTGCTTCAAATTTTGCTATTTCATCACGATCTACGTTTGCAGTGTTTGAGGTTGAATTGGAGGTTGTTTGGTTCATATGTTCTGCTCTGTGTATTGGTTAAACAAAAATAGTTTGGCGTTCAAGTCTTACAATAGATGATTAATGTGCTTATGTTTCTTGAATTTTGTTCGCCCAAGCTTGGGCGTTTTTCAGAATGGCTGACTCGTCTATATCAACAAACTTACCATTTTTTAGTAGCTGCTTACCTTGAATCCAATGATTTGATACTTGTTGAGAGTTAATCGAATAGACAATATCAGAGTGAATATTATAACTGGGGCGGCTGTTTAACTTATTTAAATCTATAGCAATAAAGTCTGCAGATTTTCCCGGCTCAAGAGAGCCAGTAAGGTGGTCTATACTCAAAGCTTTAGCACCATTAATTGTTGCTGCTTCAATGGCTGTTATTGCATTAAAGGCAGAGGCATCTTTTGCGACAGGCTTTGCTATTAATGCTGCTGTGCGCATTTCTCCAAACATATCTAAGTCATTGTTGCTTGCAGCACCATCTGTACCCAAAGCGACATTAATGTTTTTCTTAAGTAGCTTGTCAGTCTCGCAAAAACCGCTCGCTAGCTTAAGATTTGATTCTGGGCAATGAATAATATGTACATTTGAGTTTTGAAGTATAGTGATGTCCTGTTCATCGAGTGCGGTCATGTGTACGCACTGCAAGCTAAGATCTTGGCCAATCAATCCTATATTTGCTAAGCGCTCGATAGGTCTTAATCCAGAATGCTGTAGTGCTTCATCAATTTCGAACTGTGTTTCATGTAAATGAATTTGAACCTGCATTTTGTTTTCGATGGCCAGTTTTTTTATTTTTTCTAAAGGGGCGTCTGAAACGGTATATGGTGCATGCGGGCCAAATGCAATTTGAATACTATCATTATTCCTATATTGCTCGTGAAGGGCCATGGTTTTAGTTATGTATTCTTCAGGTCCAGCTCCCCAGGCTGTAGGGAAGTCTAGAATAGGGCAGCAAAGCTGTGCGCGTATTCCCATTTCTACGGCAGCCTTTGCCGCCTTTTCCGGAAAGAAATACATGTCACTAAAACAGCTTGTGCCACTTCGAATCATCTCAGCGATGGCTAATTTTGTACCATCATAAACAAACTCTTCCGATACCCACTTACCTTCGGCTGGCCATATATGATCACTTAGCCACTCCATCAAAGGAAGATCATCCGCTAGACCTCTGAATAAAGTCATAGCGGCGTGGCCGTGAGCATTGATTAGCCCGGGCATAATGACATGTGATTCAAATATCTGATTATCATTAGAGTAAAAATTTTCATCACAGAATTGTTGTGGAGCGATAGCAAGTATTTTACCGTCCTTCACCACAACGGCATGATCGGTTAATATCTCGCCTTTGGGAACAACGGGTATGATGAAAGAAGCATAAGTGATAGAGTCAACGCATTGTTTTTCAGGCATAATGGTCGCTAATTAGTTTGGCTTTTAATAAAGATTGCAGTATACCTTTTATCAATCTGCAATCAATGCCAAGCAAGTGCATGTAGCGACATGCTTTAGATATTTGTAGTTAGTTTTAATTGCTGTTACTCATTATAGTGGTGTGATATGACCTCGAAT
>JBFJZQ010000473.1:0-1968 GCA_041622015.1 Oleiphilaceae bacterium | reverse complement strand
TTGCGAGTGATGAAGACTTTGCAGCGTATGCAGCTTGGTTGCTGAAAGCCTCTAAGCTATACAGCGTTGATGTTCATGCATGGGTGTTTATGACAAACCATGTCCATCTACTGGCCACGCCTCATAAGGCCAATGCTGTGTCTAAATTGATGCAATACGTAGGGCGGCATTATGTTCGTTATTTTAATTATACTTACCGCCGGACGGGCACTTTATGGGAGGGGCGCTTTAAATCGTGTTTAGTGCAAGAAAATGAATACCTTTTCTATTGTTATCGGTATATCGAGCTTAACCCAGTAAGGGCGATGATGGTGACGCACCCTGCTGATTATAGGTGGTCGAGTTATCACGCGAACGCTTTAGATGTAGAGAGCAAATTATGTAGTCCCCATCCTTTATATTTAAACTTAGGCGTTGATGCTGCAAGCCGAGGGGCTAATTATCGTGGCTTATTTGATGCACATATTGATAGCCGAGTGGTGGATGATATTCGAGGGTCGGTACAAAAAGGTTTGGTCTTAGGTAATGATTACTTTAAAGACGCCATCACTGAATTAACGGGTCGGCGAGTGAGGCAAGTAAAGCGTGGTCCGAAATCAAAAGTGGTTTAGGGTGGTTTTATCCAAACTCACAAAGGCATAAAAGACATGTGCAAAAGGTTGCAAATTAAAACCTATGGTCTAAAATGATAACCTTTCAACATGTGTTAAAGGTTCTATTATGGCTAAAGCAATCAAACTATCAGATGAATTGGTAACAGACGCGGCAATACACGGTAAGGCGCAGCATAGAAGTGCACCACGGCAAATAGAATACTGGGCTAGAATTGGCAAATTAGCGGATGAAAATCCAGATTTACCGTTAGGTTTTATTAAAGACACGTTAACGGGCATTCAAGAAGTTGAAGCTGACAATGTCAGCGACTATAAATTTGGATGATTGTTAAACAAAGCGGTATTTTTAGCCGTAGGGTAAAAAAGCTTCATCTAACAGAAAAACAAGCCTTAGATGCTGCCATTAAATTGGTTATTAAAGAGCCGGCAATAGGTGAGCTAAAAATAGGCGATCTTGCAGGGGTTCAAGTTTACAAATATAAGTTTAAAAACCAACGAAACTTGATCGCTTATCGGTTTGATGAACAGAAGTCGGAACTGACTTTATTAGCGTTAGGCTCGCATGAAAACTTTTATCGTGATCTTAAAAAACAATAAAATATGATCTTTTATTATACCTTTGAATTGAGGGTAGGGCGATTACGAGAAGCCCCTAATAAATCAAGGCCCAGTCAGTTTGGTATTGAATTTTAGTAAGTTATCTCTTACGGTTTAATAGAATGATAAGGGTTTATCTGACATAAAAAAGTGTCTAACTAAATTCTGTAAGCTATTGATTAATAAAAAGCTAATTAGTTAACAGGGGTTAGACGGTTTATTTTTTTATCTTTTAAATATCAAATGTTTAGGGATAAAAATACCAACATGGGGTGCTGGCGGTCGGAGGTTCAAATCCTCTCGCCCCGATTAAAATCATCTTTATTATCAATAAGTTAATATTGAAACTCATATTATTAGTTAGAGTTTTGGTTAGACATGCGGCAGCTTTGGTTAGACAGTTAGGATTAATAATCAACAAAAACAATTAGTTATATAAAAATTCACTAGTCATTAAGACGGGTTTTTTTATATGATTTCTTAATTTCTTTTTAATGATATTAAAATTTTGATTCTATAGACAAGCGTTGAGAATTTTATTCCTAATAATTACCGGGTTGATTAAAAATTGCGAGGTGAAATAGTTATTTAAAGACAATTATGTGAGCAATGAGAGTAGCCTGATGAATAAAAAATGAGTACTATAGTATTCATTATCGAATAAATTGGTAATTATAATGCTCAAAAAAGAAAATAGAACGGCTGTTGTTTTTCCTAAGAATGAAAATATTTTAGAGCAACTTGGTGAAAATATTAA
>JBFJZQ010000472.1:0-1993 GCA_041622015.1 Oleiphilaceae bacterium | reverse complement strand
ATTAACAGATGTAGATTCCGATAATAGGCCGAAGACCAATGACATGCTTTGGGCGCTTTTTCAGGTTGATGATTCATATTAATTACTCCGCAGAAGCGCTAGAAGCAATTAAACGAACTTTCTGACCAGCAACAACACGATGGGTAGAGGAACTGACGACATAAGGAAGGGTCGTTTTAGATATACCACCTTTTACTTGAGCAAACTCGCCCTGGATTTGAATGACCTCAACAATGGTTCTTTCGATAACAGCTGAATTATCAGAAGAGTCATTCGGCTTCGCCAAATAAACTGACCATAGCCCACGGCCATATTCAGATAATGAACTGAGCGGCAGCCACACGCCCTCACCTAAGTTTGAATTATTTTGCAACACAACATCGACAAGTTCACCTGAGATCAAGGTTTTTTGCTGGTCATTTTGCACTGAATTGTCACTGCTAGGCAGATTATAATCTTTTGGTAATAGATAAACCTCAGATACCCGAGACGTCGATAAAGCAAGGTTAATGCGATCAACCACAGCATTGAATGCCTGCTTATCGCGTTCAATTTTTAAGGTATCACCGACGCTTAACTGCCGTGCTTCTTTTAAGGGTAAACCTACACGTATTTCAGTTTTACCTATTTCCTCAAGTAATAAAACCGATGCTCCAGGATTCGTAGCCCGCCCCTCATCAGTCATTCTATCAATGACGATCCCATCAAACGGTGCGGTTAACTTTGCTTTTCTCAGTTCAACATCGACACTTGCTTGTTGCGCAAGAACCAATTCATATTCGGCGTCTGCTGAATCTTTCTTCTGCAGGGCTTCATCTAACGCTTGTTCAGAAATATTCCGCGAAGCCTTTAAACTTTGCGCTCGTTTCAAGGAAGAATTAGCCAACTTAATGGCTGCCTTGGCGCGCGTAACACCGGCTTCAAGTTCTCTTTGTTTAGCAACCAATCTTTCTGTGTCCAAGGTCGCTAAGACCTCGCCTTTTTTAAAGGTATCGCCTTCACTTTTCAATACAGAAGTAATCACCCCTGAAATATCAAAACCCACTTCTGCACGCTGACCTGCTTCTATCCGCCCGACATACCGCTCCCCAGTAATTAAACCATTTATGGGTTCATGGCCGAGTGTTTCGACTAATAATGGTTGAATTTTACTTGAATACGCGGGCTCATCAGATTGACTAAAACGGCTAAAACCTAACGCAAGAATTAAAACTGCAATAAAGCAAGTCACAATAAAAACAGGGGAATGCATAAAATTTTCTCTGGCTGTCATGAAGATTCCTTAGTACGCGAGTGAGGCCAATGTTGATCAAGCTATTTAGATATTTTTAAGTAATCTTAAAAGTCGCAGCGACTAGTTTGCATACTTTTCGAGTAAAATTCGAGGCTTGTTGGCTATATTAACTTTTCCATAATAGCAACAATAGGCTAAAAAAGAACAAAAAAAACCATAATCAGCAACAATAAAGAATAACTCAAACAGCTCACCTTGCCGGACGTTAATCTCAATTAAATACTTTATTTACATTCGACATGGCTGTCATGAGCATCAAAATGCCTAAATAAAAACAAAGAAACCAGCGCTACCTGAATGCGCAGTTTATACCTTACAGACATCACAAAACATAAAAACGTCAGCATATTTTACACTAATTAATATAACAATTAGCAAGCTAATGAATTAGTTGTATTTTTTATTTTGGCTCATATATTGCCTACACAATAACCAGTAATCCTCAAAGCAAGATAAACCACTAAAAATTTAAAACAGGAATCCATTATGAAAACTACAAGCAGTATTTTATTTGTAGCTTTATTTGCCTTACCACTCTTAGCTAACGCTATTACTATCTCTCCATCGCCATCAACCAACCAAATCGTCTATCAAGTAACTGATGCAAACAATAATGCAGGGAATTCAATTGGCCACGGCTTATACACATTTGGCAAAAATGGAACTGGCAATGCTAAATACAGCATCCAAAACGGCACT
>JBFJZQ010000471.1:0-2003 GCA_041622015.1 Oleiphilaceae bacterium | reverse complement strand
GTGATCATTAGCTGACACGTTTTTTCGCGAAGTATAGTTAGAGCGTCGTCACCATTTTCAGCAGTTAAAACTTCATAGTTTTCTTGACGAAAAACACGCTTTAACGACTTTCGAATATTTTCTTCATCATCGACTATTAATATTCGATATTTTTCTATCGTTAAGGTTTGCTCTTCAATTTTATCTGAAGAGTCATTTGCTTCATCTAAAAATAATGCGCTAAATTTACTCAAAATCTATTCCTGTCATGTTCATCATACCGGTAACCAGAAGATAACTTTGGTGCCCTTTGTTTCATTAGAATCTATTGAAATTTCTCCGCCATGGGCCATCACAATGTCTCGGCAGGATGTTAAACCTAAGCCTTTACCTTCACCGACATCTTTAGTCGTAAAAAAAGGATCAAAGACATTCTTAATTACATTAGCTGGTATACCTGGACCGTTATCTTCTATGCATATAAAAATTTTGCTTTCTCTATATTCTGTAGACACATTAATGACACCATTTTCAGGGACGGCGTCGGCTGAGTTAAGTATCAATGCTAATATAACCTGTCCAATGTAACTTGGCCGACACTTGATGTTTGGTAAATCTGATGTTTCAAAATTAATTGTGATTGGTTTTTCTATTGAGGAGCGGGCAACGTTACATGTAGAACGAATGTAGTCACGAATATCGATAGTGACTTCTTCGGCTGAATCGATATTAGAAAACAGTTTTAAGTCAGCAACAATTTCTGCCACACGTTTGCCACCATCAATGCAATCATCGAGCAATTCATTAAAGTCGGTAATTAAATAGTCTAAGTCTAACTCCTGGGAAATCTGTTTTATGACTGCGATGTCAGAGTTTTCATTAATCGCTGAAGTAAGAGATTTAAAATCATTGATATAGGTTTTAGCCGTATTTAAATTGCTATTTATAAACCCGATAGGGTTGTTAATTTCATGGGCTACACCTGCGGCTAAATGGCCAATGGATGCCATTTTTTCAGATTCAAATAATTTACGTTGAGTTGTTTGTATTGTTTGAACCTGTTCTTTTACTTTTTCATCTAAATTATCACATAGGTTTTTATATTTAGCTTCAGATAATACTAGCTGTTCATGTTCACGGCATAAGGTAGTGTAATCTTCTTGAATAGCTTCAATATGAAGGGCAGATGCCATTAAATATTTTTGAGCAAAGCGGATCTGCATTAATATGCATTGTAGAGCGTTTTCCAGAAGTGCTTTGTTATTTGATTCTGTATGAAAAAAACCGATAGGTTCTAGTTCAAGTACAATGGCCTTTGAGAGAACTTCTTCTGTTGTTTCATCCCCAAAAATTGTTTCATTGTTTAAATTACAAACTTTGAACTTTTCATTGAGCATTTTATTCAAAACTTTATCTAAGGATTTTCTCTCAGCTGCTTGAATTAACTCGTCAAGCGGGATTTCGCGGTCAAAGCTTAAATTTTCGACGAAGTTTGCGGAAAAGAATTCATCACTCATAATTTACCCTATTGCTTCTATAGAGGTGAGTTTTTGGATAAATAAGGATTTGGTTAAACCATGCTTAGCTGACAGTTCATAATGTTGATCCACTCTGCCATAGACTTGCTCTAAGAGTGTTTCAAAGGTTTCTTTAACGCCTTCGTTCTTTAATGCGGTACTAAAAAGAACGGGCCAGGGCATTTTTGACCATCTCGCTAAGACTTCTTCTTTCGATAAAATATTAGGTAAATCGCGTTTATTAAATTGGATAACCAAGGGAAGAGTATCAAAATCAAGACCAACTCTTGAAACATTCGCTGCAAGATTTTCAAATGAATCTAAATTGTTAACACTTTGATTTTTTTGGGAATCTGCAACAAAAACAATACCGTCAGTTCTTGATAAGACCGCTTTGCGTGTGCTGTCGTGGGCTACCTGTCCTGGAACGGTAAAGAGTTTTAATTTTATTAATAAACCAGAAGGGCAGCGTAAGCCTAAAGGGAGTAGGTCAAAAAATAGTGTGCG
>JBFJZQ010000470.1:0-2005 GCA_041622015.1 Oleiphilaceae bacterium | reverse complement strand
CGCGTGGAAACGATCTCGCTCAAAAGTCTTTTCATACTCGCGCACAATGGCACTCAATTGGCTTTCTTTTAGGCAGTTTTTAATCGTAACGAGCAAGCGTGCCTTATCAAAAGGTTTGGAAAGAAAGTCGCTAGCACCATGGCGCATCGCATCGACCACGACATCCACGGAGCTATGCGCAGTCATTATAATCGCAGGTATCTGGGCGTTGATTTTACGTGCCACGCCCAACACTTCTAGGCCTGTCATATCGGGTAAATGTATATCAACCAACAACAAGGAGAAGCGCTGTTCTTTCAGTTTAATTAAGGCATCTCTACCGCTATAGACTTCGGTCACCTCATAGTCTGCTTCCATATAACTACGGTAAACTAAGGCACTCGATACATTATCCTCGACCAACAAAATTCGAATTGGGTTAGTAGCCATCATTCAGGCAATCTCCTTATTGATTCAATTCGTCACGGTAAGCTGAATAAACCTGATGGGTTTTCTGTATGGCCGTCCGTACTTCGTGTATGTATTCCGGGACAAGCTCATGCTGCTCATTTCTCAATGCATCTTCGAGGTTTTTAGCGTGTTCGAAGAGTAGCTCTGCCCCAAAAGTCCCCGAACAACTTTTTAGGGCATGCGCTGCATCTCTAAGCGGAATACAAGACGCCTCTGCACGCCATTCAATAGCAATCTCTTCAAATGTAATAGTCCGCCTGTCGAGCTCATCAATAAAACTATTCACCATTATCGGTAACAATTCTAAAGAGGTATCACGAATCAATTGATCAATAACAGCTTTGGAAAGAATATTCATAGTTGTACTCATACTTTTTTTGAAATGATTAGCTTACTTAGAGATACCTAAACGCTAAGCATCTCCCTGTAATGATTAGCAGCTTGCGTTGCAAAATGCAAAAAACTAAAGATATAAATTATATTTTTTTGTTCTGAAAGGCGGCAATTAACCCAATAACCATATGATTTATAATAACTTTGAAAAAAATGCCCCTAATTTTGCTTTCTACTTATTAAGTCAAGGTAAACAGGAGGACGTCTTTGCCTCTGATTTTGCAGTTAAGTAACAAGCGCCGACTGAGGTAACTATGAGACAATCAATAACATTAGACAGCGAAAATAATAAGCAAAACGATCTGGCATTCAAGATATTGCTCGTGGAAGATGCGATAGCTGAACAGTCTGTATTAACCGCCATCCTCAGAAAACACAACTACTCTGTGATTGCTGTTTCAAATGGCATTGAAGCTCAGGAAAAATTAAAAAACAATCAGGTCGATCTAATTTTGAGTGATTGGAAAATGCCGATAATGGATGGTTTCACGCTCTGCAAAAAAGTCCATGAAGACTATGAATACGCACCTTATTTCATTTTACTTACTGGGCAAGATTCTAAATGCGACCTGATTGCAGCGATGGATGCCGGCGCCGACGACTTTATTACCAAACCTTATAATACCGAAGAACTTCGCGCCCGCTTACAAGCAGGTAAACGCCTTATGTCGATGCGTAAAGCTTTGCAACAAAAAAACAAGCTGATTGAATTAGCACTTAAACGCGAAACTAACGTCACCAACCAACTGCAAGAAGATATGGTCGCGGCAGAAAAACTCCAACGTAGCTTGTTACCGAAGCAAGATCAGCATATTGGACAAATCTCTATCGCGCATTTTTTTCGAGCCTCCAACGGGGTGGCCGGTGATACCTTCAATTTAATCCCGCTGGATAACGACCATCTGGCCTTTTATCATATCGATGTTGCAGGTCATGGCGTAAGAGCAGCGATGCATTCTTTTAATATTTCACGTCAATTATCTGATCCAAATCAGATACAAAAATTAAGACAAATCGATGTGGAAACAGGAAATCCTTGCTTTACAGCACCAAGTCAGGTTATTTCGCAATTGAATGAAGCATTCGAGAGCAATGAAGAATGTTCAGATTACTACACGATGATTTATGGGGTACTCAATAGTAAAACAGGCGAAGGTGTCTT
>JBFJZQ010000469.1:0-2006 GCA_041622015.1 Oleiphilaceae bacterium | reverse complement strand
GGGGTATATCATCTCTGGTGGTCTTGGAGGACTAGGGAAACTTTTTGCTAAGGAAGTTGCTGCGCAAGCTAAATCGCCAAGAATTATATTACTTGGGCGGTCAAAAAGTTCGGCTGAATCAGATATGTTTGTGGAAGAACTATCTAGCATGGGTGCCACTGCACAGTATGTCGCCGTCGATTTGTGTGATTTAGCAAGTGTTGAGAAAACCTTAAAAAACCTGATGAAAGAGCAGGGGCAAGTAGTAAATGGCGTTATTCATTGTGCCGGTAACCTGCAAGATAATTTCATAATAAACAAAGACAAGGAGGAGTTCGCTAGTGTTCTAGCGCCGAAAGTGAGTGGGACGACTAATCTTGATGTTGCCACAAAAAGCCAGCCACTTGATTTCTTTGTCATGTTCTCATCCATCTCAGGTGTAATTGGAAACCCAGGGCAGTCAGACTACGCTACAGCAAACTGTTTTCAGGACCAGTTTGCTCTTTATAGAAATCACTTGGTTGCTAAGAAGCAAAGAAGTGGGTACAGCTTTTCTATCAATTGGCCTCTTTGGTCTGAAGGCAGTATGTCGGTTAGTGACGCGACAAAAGATGCGTTGAAAATAGACTTGGGTATGGAGCCATTAAGCACCAAGCAAGGGATCGAGTTATTTTACGCATGCTTTGCGTTATCGCGTCCTCAAGTATTCGTAGTAGGTGGGGACATCGAAAAATTACGAGCAAATATCCTAAATCTTAGCATTAAAAATGAAAGCAGTGATGATCTTAGACAACATTCTCTGCAGGATTTTGATAAACAGGCGGCTAGCTCTATAGCACTATCTCGTAACGTCGATGCAACCATATTGGATAGTGACGCATTAATACAGAGTGCCGTTCAATTCCTAAAACAACAGCTCTCCTCCGTATTGAAATTACCTGCACGTAAAATTGATGAGAAAGCGGCAATGGAAAAGTATGGGATGGATTCAATCCTTGCCATGAGCTTAACCTCGCAACTTGAAACCACATTTGGAAAGCTCCCAAGGACCTTATTTTTTGAGTATCAGACACTTCAGGAGCTGACTGATTATTTTCTAAAGGAGTATAGAGATGTCTTTATAGAGCTGTTTGGCGAACGCTCCGAACAAGAGAAACCAAAATTTGAAACCCATCAAGCGAGTCAAACAACTCAGCTGAAAAATGAAAGTACGATTCTGCCAACGCTACGTAAACGACGTAATGCTATTCCTTCGTTTAAGACGCTAAGCTCTGCTACTCACAAAGGGCAAGAAGATAAGGAAATTGCTGTAATAGGGCTTAGCGGGAGGTATCCTCAGGCCAAGGATATCAAGTCATATTGGCAGAACCTAAAAGAAGCTAAAGACTGTATAACACTTGTGCCAAAAGATCGCTGGTCTTGGGAAGAATACTATAGCGATGATCGTACTGAAGCAGGAAAACACTATAGTAAGTGGGGCGGTTTTATAGAGGGTGTCGATGAATTTGACCCTCTATTCTTTAATATATCGCCACGTGAAGCGTCCCTAATAGACCCTCAAGAGCGCCTATTTTTGCAGCATGCGTGGATGGCCATTGAAGATGCAGGCTATACGAGAGAGTCTTTGCAGATTAGCCGAGAAGGCGATTTGCCAGCTCAAGTTGGTGTGTACGTAGGTGTTATGTATGGTGAATACCAACTCTTCGGTGCGGAAGAAATACAGAAGGGCAACCGAATTGGCATGACGGGCAGCTTAGCAACCATAGCAAACCGAGTTTCCTACACTTTAAATCTACACGGTCCAAGCATGACTGTAGATACGATGTGCTCATCTGCTCTGACAACGATTCACCTTGCATGTGAAGACCTAAAAAATGATCGAGTAGACATGGCGATTGCAGGTGGCGTTAATGTCACCATTCATCCTAGCAAATATCTAATGCTGAGTGCCGGTCAATTCATCTCGACAAAAGGTCACTGTGAAAGCTTTGGCGAAGGTGGTGATGGTTATATTCCTGCAGAAGGTG
>JBFJZQ010000468.1:0-2023 GCA_041622015.1 Oleiphilaceae bacterium | reverse complement strand
CTGAGATGAGAAAGCTTTGGGGGGTGGCTTATGATCGTAATAAGAAAGCCATAGAGGATAACCAAGAAGCCTTGCAGAATCTTGATAACAAGTTGTCAAAAGCTCAAAAAGAGCAGCTATCATTAATAAGTCGCATGAATAAAGACTTGGATGAGGTAGTTGTCGGCTTTAAGAAATTGGCTAAAGAATCGGAGTCTGCAAGTTCTCGTTTGTCGAATGAGGTGTCAGTATTAAGGTCTGATCAAGAGATTGTGAGTGCAGATTTTAAAGAGCGATTGAATTCACAGAAAAAAATATTGGAGTCACTAAAGAAAGATACTCAAGAGTATTTGGAGAGAATAGCTAAATTCGATCTTTCCATTGAGTCAATTAATGCTAGTCGTCGCCAATTAAACGAAAGGATTGTTGAGCTCGATAAAAAAATTAATGCTCTCCAGCTAAAAAATTCACCCTCAGGGCTTTAAAGATGTTCCATGACTTGCGGTAGATCGCAAAATCCAAGTCGGGATACTGTTAAAATTCAGCCAGTTTAAGGGCCTTCGTTATAAATCATGAAGGTCTTCAATTTTTTGTGTGTTTCAGGATGAGAACCGCCATTCATGTTTAAGAAGCTGCTTCACCTTATATTGTTGCTGAGTGTTGTATCGGCCTCTATCTACGTTCAGGCAGATGTCACTGCTCCGTATTCTAAGCCATTCCATAAACAGGGTAGAGGTTGGTATCCGTCTATGTATTGGTCAACGAGCCGCAACTTGGGTTCCTATTATTTTCCTAATACCGATGGTGAACTATTTAAAGAGTTAAGTGATACCGAAAGAAAAGCTGAAGAGTACGCTTTGGTATATTTTTTTAGGCCGGATAGTCAGTGGGCATTAGAGGAAATGGAAGCGCCCACTTATTATATTAATGACAAGATTGTTTTTAACCTCCGCTCCGGAAGTTATACCTATGTACTCTTGCCTGCGGGAACTTACGATTTCAATGTTCGGAAAAGCTTGATCCCCTTAATTGGTTTTGAGGCGTTTGATGATAAGTTAATGATGGCTTTTGATTTAAATCTTCAGGCAGATTTTGGCTTGTCGCTCAAGCCGGGCGACGTTTATTACGTGCGCCATTCAGAGGTTTCCTTTCCGTCAAAGTTGCATTCCGGCCTCGATCCAGAAGATGAAATGGCGACAGCTGATGTTCAATTGGTTGATCGAGATGTGGCGATGGAAGAGATTCATAAGACGCGTTATTTGACTCAATCCTTTTGGCATCCTACTGATGCTGCTCAGGCTGAAGAGTTACTAAGTGGTGAAATGCAGGATTATGGTTGGTTTTCTGTTATTTGGCCGTGGTCGAATAACTTTCTCTGGGGGTTTCCAATTTTCTATTTGCCCAGCGATATCTATCGAGAATTGCGTGGCACAGCTGATATGACCTTGGAGCAAAAGCTATATCTCCTGGCAGACGATGTTGATGCTTATTTAGAGAAAATAGAGAGTCTGAGAGAGGAAAGGCATAATTGGTGGGCGCCATGGCGTAAACCTACCAGTCAATTGACATTGAATGATGAGCTGATATTGGATCGCCTCGAAAAAGCAGCGAGAGCAGGTAAAATAGTGCCGGCACCTGTTGAAAAAGAGCCGTGGAGGCCTTTCTTTGTTGATAGTGCTACTGAGTGGTATAGCTATTTTCAGGAGGGTGATGAGTCAGAGGAACAAAAGCCTGATCCTCTGGCTAGTATGACGCCGGAGCGTCGTAATAATGTGGCTTTGATCAGGCAGTCATTAAATTAAAAATACGTTTATTTTTTATGTAGATATAGAACGTGTTTGTTTTTTTGTGATCTAGGTGGTTGAAAAATAAACAAATTTGCTTTTCATGTGTTGCTCTTTTGAACAAATAAAAAAATCTAAACGTTTTTGCTAAAAAAAGTGTTTTTGTAATTGACAGAGGTTTATAAATCATTACAATGCGCTTCTCAAATTCGAGTTGGGTGGTTAGCTCAGCTGGGAGAGCATCGCCCTTACAAGGCGAG
>JBFJZQ010000467.1:0-2037 GCA_041622015.1 Oleiphilaceae bacterium | reverse complement strand
TAGAATTTGGTACCTTAAAGTAGTGTTCCGCCTATTTTGATATTGTCGCTTAGGCTTTATTTTAAGGGTTTGTTTGTAGGTTATATTTGGAAGCTTGGTCACAAGCTTGTTTTGTGCGGGTTTTGTTCTCTGTCATTTTGTTTAAACTTATAGGGAATTAAGATCTTAAAATTTTAAAGTGGGTCTATTTAGTTTGCTTACGCTATCGCTTCAGAACGTGACTTCGTTGGAACTTGTAGGTTCACCATATAACAAACCAATCTTGCGGATCTTCGTTTTCTGTCACTTTTTGTGCAAAGATACGCACAAAAATCGCCATCAAACTCAGCCCGCAAATTGGGGCGTTGGTATGACTCCCCACGTCAAGCGAACTGCACAAATTCCTGCCGATAGCACGGCCAGAGGTTTTTTCTTTTTAATCAACTTCTTTTAATTTAAGAAGTGCAAGCGCATCAGATGAAGCAGATAATTTCGACGGTTATCATGCTGGTATTCGTGGGTTGCTCTTCTTTCAAAGAACCTATCCGACCTTACTTTTTACGTCGTGGTGTCTGTCTTCAGTCTATGCTCGTGGATCAATGCGGTGTTCTGCATTGCCTACCTAACGCCGTCGGTGATTACACCACACCCGTTGCTTGATCCAATGCACTCGCACTAAACTCATTACGCTGGTACTCGCGATAAACGTGTTTTAGGGTCAACTCTCGGTAAAACAACCTCTCGAGATATCGACCAGATAAACGCAATCATTTCTCTAGCGATTGCTGTGATAACCACATTGCGAGGCTTTCCTCGCATGATTAATCGTTGATAGCGACGACATAAACGCATTTGTGCCTCCCATGCTTTATCAATAATTTCTTTAGGAAGCCCTTCCTGTCTCAGCTGCATTTCTTTTGAAATTTTCGCCGCATGACGATAACTATGAGCGCCTTCAACAAGAAGTCGTCTTGCACGGCCATTACCGCACTTAGTAATAGAGCCGAGCTTTCGTGTATTGCCGCTTGAATGTTCGCTAGGGGTTAAGCCCACATATTTCATTAACTTTCTTGGACTATCAAACCGACTTAAATCACCTAGTTCAGCCGCTAAGCCTGTCGCAATTAACATGCGAACACCACGCATGGCTTGTATTGCTTTGACGACAGGATAATAGCGCCAAAGCTTTACTTGGTGCGTGAGTTCATTATCAAGCCGCTCTAAACGCGCCATACGTTCACTAATGATTTGAATCATCTCTTGTAAAACAATTTGCTGGCAAGGGTGCGGTAATACAATTTCAGTGAGCCAACGTAAATGCTTGAGTGACCAGCAATCTGATCCGGAATAACGAATATTGTTTCTGAGGAACATAGATTTAAGTTGATGCTTCGCATCATTTAAATCACGCATAGCCACTTCACGCGCACGTGACAAATCACGTACAGCCTCATCTTCGGGTTCGGGCACATAGATAGGGGTAATGTCATTATTCTTTAATAAGCGCGCGAGGTTTTGCGCATCACGCTTATCGGTCTTCACTCGATCACCTGGTTTCTTTGGGATGAGAGATGGGGCTACTAAAAAACAACAATGACCAATACTCGTGAGTAATCGGTAGATCCAATAACCACAAGGACCTGCTTCATAGACAAAATGAAGTGTGGCCTTCGGGTATTTAGATTGAAGCTGTCGCGCGAGCTTAATGAAAGCAGACTTAGTGGTTTGAATACGACCAAGATCATTTATATCGGCAGTACGATGATCAAGTGTATATGAAACTTGAGTGTGTTCTTTGTGAGTATCTAAACCTATAAAAACTATGTTATCGTTTTTCATGGTGCTGGCCTCCAATTTATAGCGTAACAACTATATTATGGCTCTGGCTGAGCTTTTCGGCTAACCCACGAAATTTGAGGCCAGCACTCTAGTGGGGAGTCATTATGTCTAGGAGCATAGGTAATCCATGAAATATATAGTTATTCTTTTAGTCGTATTTGGCTTTTATCAGTACGTCTACAAACCTTCGACAGTTGTTATTCCGTCAAATATTAAGGT
>JBFJZQ010000466.1:0-2067 GCA_041622015.1 Oleiphilaceae bacterium | reverse complement strand
GAGCTTTTAAGTGATATTAAACCCTTACAACTAAGGTTGATTAAGTATGCCAATACAAATGAGGATGTACTTGCACTAGAGGTGTTTAACCAGATTGTGCCGATCATTGATCAAACGATTGTAATATCTCAAGCGATCTTAAAAGATGAACAAAGACAAATTACGGCCCTTGCGGAAAAAAATAAAATAGATGGTGAAAATATTATACAAAATCAAATTATCACACTGGTTATTTGTATTATTTTTGCGAGTTTGATTACCGGCTTTTTTATCAGACAGTTATTGTCTTCTATTGGGCAAATTAGTGAAGCCATCACCGAATTTTCTTCGGGTAATCTGTCACCAAATGTTCCGCATGATTTAACGGGTGAATTGGCGTTGATTGCACAAGATTTTTCACTGGCAGTCGACACCATTAGGGAAGTGGTCTCTGGCATTTTTAGTGAATCTCAAGGTCTTTTGAATCAGGCAGCTCAACTTGAAGGAACGGCACAAAGTTCAGCAGATACGTCGAATCTGATTTTAAATGACTCGATCTCTATGTCTGACAAAATGCGCAGCGTAATGAGTTCAGCTATGAATGCTCGCGAGGAAATAAGCTCTAGCGTTGAAAGCACAGAAGAATCTCGAAAAAACAGCATGATGACAGAAGCGTCCCTCAAAAACTGTGTTGAACAATTTACGCTGCTACAAAACGAACTGGAAGCGCTCAGTATTGATGTCTCAGACCTAACCATATCGTCTGCCAAAATACAGTCTATAACCGCAAGTATCAGAGGGATCTCTGACCAAACAAACTTATTAGCTTTAAACGCGGCAATTGAAGCTGCGCGAGCGGGTGAACTTGGTCGTGGTTTTGCGGTAGTAGCCGATGAAGTACGTAACTTGGCTCATGGTTCAAGTGCTGCGACAGAAGAAGTCAGTGCGATTACCGAAAAAATGAATCATTCGGTTGATAGCACGGTCAGCAAACTTGATAAAACCCGTGAACTTGTGATTGCCAGCTTAGAGGCTATGAATCAGGCCAAAGAACATTCATCGGTTGGTCAAACTAGAGCAGAAACATCAAAAACAAAACTTGATGGCGTTCTCGCTGACAGCAGAACTCAACATGAAGAATTGGTTTCTGCCACTGAAATTTCAGAGGAGTTATCGCAGAAGGTAGATGAAAATGCCGATAAAATTACTAAGTTATATGGTATGTCAGGTGATCTAAATAGTGCTGCAAAACGTATGAGTTTATTGATAGAGCAATTTAAGCAGTTTGAAAAACACTAGTTTCATTTGAGGTCAAAATAGTATTTATGAATAACCTTATTCCAGCCCTAACCAAAATATCAATGTTGGCTTTATCAATCGTATTTTCTTCAGCCGGAACTGCCGGTAGTACTAAATTCGAAAAACTCGTTTTTGAGCCTGGTCATAACTCTTTGCAACATCTGCAGATGCCTACCGAGGTACCTTACCCACAGGGTAATGCGCCCACAGAGGTCAGAGTTGATTTAGGTAAAAAGCTTTTCTTCGATTCAAGATTAAGTGGTGACGGTAGCATGGCATGTGCAACCTGCCATACCCCCGAATTAGGTTGGTCTGATGGGCTCGCAACAGCGAAAGGCTTCAAGGGTAAGGATCTAGGCCGGGCGTCGCCGACTATTTATAATTCGGCATTTATCAAAATACACATGTGGGATGGCCGTAAAAAAAACCTCGAGGATCAGGCGCTCGGCCCCATGGTTTCAAGTGATGAAATGAATATTGGTATTGATGGCGCGTTAAACTTTATTAGAAATAACGCTGAATATACTGATCTTTTTGAAGCGGCCTATCCGAGCGAAGGTGTGACTGACAAAACTCTCGCGAAAGCGCTGGCCAGTTTTGAACGGACAGTCCTTAGTAACAATACGCCGTTTGATCAATGGTTGAAGGGGGATGCGAAAGCGATCTCTGACCAAGCGGTCAATGGGTTCAAGTTGTTTATGGATCCTGAAAAAGGCAATTGTGCGGTGTGTCACTCAGGGCCGAACTTTGCTGATGACGGCTTTCATAATATTGGATTGGCAGCTTTCG
>JBFJZQ010000465.1:0-2099 GCA_041622015.1 Oleiphilaceae bacterium | reverse complement strand
ATGACTAACTTATCCACGATAAAAAACCTTTGTTAAATAAAAAAAGAAACCTGAATTAACTAATAGCAGACCATTCTTCAGGTGTGTAGGTTTTGATAATGACAGCGTGAATAGTGCCATCCAAAATGTATGAATTTAAGCAGCCATAGATTAATTGCTGTTTTTTTACAGGGCTTAGACCTGCGAATACCTCACCGATTGCAACAACTTGATAATGCGAACCATCTGACTGAACTTTAACCTCGACATTTTCAATTTGTTCTTTAATGATTTTTTCTACTTCTGCTGCTTGCATACGTTAAACACCAATATAGGTTTTAGATTTGATATAGAGAAATCTATTATAAATAAGAAAGTCGGTCATGATACAGGAATCGCTTTCACGACTAAATAAAAAATATTCTATTGTCTGCGTACATTGTTATTAAGAAATTTTGAAGGGGCAAAATGATTAGCCTTAGCTGATTAATATGCTTTCAATTCCACTCACACGTGCCATGTTAAATAGTGAAGGCGGCATATTTTTATAAATCAAATGACAAGAAAGAAGCTTAGCAGCTCGCATTCCAAAAAGTAGAAAGGAAAGACTTACACTACTCACACTCTCTAAGCCTGAGAGATCAAGTTCAATGGTCTTCCCAGAATGTGAATTAAGGCACGATTCTAAAGCAGCTTTACACTTATCAGCCTCAAAATGTTCAACTGAGCCTTTTAAGTAAAAAAAAGATTCGGAGTCACCGCTTATGGTAATCACCCCTCCCCCCCATTAACCTTAGTTTTAGCCAGTTCAGCAGCACCCTCTAGTTCAAGGTCGACAGACCAGTTTTTAATTATTTGATCTATATTACCTTTGTTTTTTCGGTACTCGAGTTCAAATTTATCACGAAAAGCTAAGCCAATATTGACGCCAAAAACAATAACATTTTCCATCATCCATTTATTATCGTCTGTTTTGTGCATTGAATAAATAACGGGGAATAATGTGCCATTACCAGAAACAACATCCATATAAACCGAGGCCTTTTCATCACTACGAGTGTTTATTTCTGCCTTATTAACATTAATTTCAAATACACCGCTTTCAATTAAGGTTTTGGTATAGGTTGAATAAAGACTATCTTTAAACACTTTAACAAAATTATTTTTCTGAGTATCTGTCGCACTTCGACCATACCTTCCCATAACGCGCGCAGCTATTCTTCTAAAATCTACAATTTTACTCAACGCATCATCCATGTTGGCGAAAAAACGCTGTGGGTCTTTTTCGTAAAAAATTTTCTCTTTATTAAATTTAACTAACAACTCTTGTACGCTTGCCTCAACAGCTTTTCGCACTGTTTCTGACTGATCTTCACTTCTTGCATGCGGAGACAGTGTTACGATCAATAACAAAATCAATGTAAGTGAAAAATTCAATGTATTCTTAAAATTAGTTGATAGCATGATTCATCCTAAATTATTTGTGCATCATTTTTTTAATTTGTTATGAAATGTGGTAGAAACTTCATAAACTGCCTCTGCTGGAAGCAAAAGCACTAATTAATTTTTCTAGATTAAGTGCAGATTGGGTATCAAAAATAGTATCACCATCACCTAGTATATCGGGGTCACCGCCAATACTTAATGCAACATACTTTTCACCAAGAAGTCCGGCAGTCTGGATTGATGCGACAGTATCAAGAGATAAGTTATCAACATCTTTATAAATTTCCATTTCTACTAAGGCTCTATAGCCTTTTTTGTCTAAAGACACTGCACTTACTTTGCCGACAGTAACTCCAGCTACAGATACTCGTCCTCGAACAGACAAGCCACCCAAGTCATCAAATTGTGCATATATACGATAGGTTTCTTTTTGGGAGTCTAGTGATAAGCCGCTGACTTGAATTGCTAAAAAGCCTAAGGCAGCAAAACCTATAACGATAAAAACACCTACAATGGCTTCTATTGAACGAGAGTACATATTATTTTATTCCTTATTATCGTTATAGCCTTATGCGGCTAACTAAAACTATATAGAACTGAACATTACGGCAGTCAAAATAAAATCCAAACCCAGAACAGATAGTGAAGAGTAAACCACTGTCTTAGTCGTAGCT
>JBFJZQ010000464.1:0-2101 GCA_041622015.1 Oleiphilaceae bacterium | reverse complement strand
TCCCACGCCTAACGTCAGCTTTCTTTACATGCAGTAACAAAACGAAAGCATTGATATTAAATAATTAAGATCATCCAAGCTCAGATCTCAATCATTAACAAAAGGCCAGAATTCAGTAATAAGAGATAATCTTGCTTAAAAAGTAACTTATAAAATGCAGACACAAAGAAAGGATCCATTAACTATTTACTCATCACAAAATTGATTGCGTTTAAGTCACTGAACTTTCATGTCGAATAATTTTACAGGGGGCATGAATAACAAAATTAAAAACTTTCTGAATTCAGGCCATCCATTTGATTTAATTGATTATTTTATTATTGGCACAGCATCTGCTAATACAATTCGCAGTACAAGCCATACTGCTGTTAAATATGACTTGTTAAAAAATAGAAATCAGAAGAGGTTTCAGGCCAAACCTGCTGCGAAGCTGGGACGGAAAGCCAAGGACCTTAATAAGAAATTACAAATTTAAGGTAGCCTAGCTACAACCCAATCATCAATTTTAGGAGAATATTATGAGCTTCATAAAAACATTATTAACAGCTAGCCTATTGGCAGCAAGCACATTTGTATCAGCAGTACCAATTACTGGAACTATCGGATTTATCGGCGCAACAGTAGATAATGGAACTTCATTAACGTTTAACAACGTTCAGACTAGCCCATTCGCTGTATCAAACACTGGCACTTACGCTGGCCTTAATTCAATCGCTGTAGTAATGAACTCGATCACTTACGACCCATTCTATAGTGTAACAAACCCACTTTGGTCGTTTACTGATAGCGGTAACACTTACTCGTTTGAACTAGCTACATTAGTCTCTAATCCTACTCATCTTTTAATGTCTGGAACTGGTACCTTAAAAGCGACTGGCTTTGATGATACAGCAGGTTTTTGGCAGTATACTTCTCAAATAGGTCTTACCTTTTCTGCTGGTGCAGCACCAGTATCTGAGCCAGCTACACTTGCTCTTCTAGGTTTAGGTATTGCTGGTTTAGGTTTTGCTCGTCGCAGACAAGCTAAAGCTGCTTAATTAGTACTCGAAGCAAGCCTAGGCTTGCTTCAACAAAAAAACCGAAGCACTCTTGCTTCGGTTTTTTTATGCCTGTCTTTTGGACTTGCCTTTACCCACCTTCATAAGGGGAGAGGCCATTAACTCACGGCAAATATTTAACCACTGGCGGGCCAATCCATTTCGTCAACCACACTGGTAGCTTCTGCCAAACTGCGATCAACAACTTATACTTAGGGTTATTCGGGTTTAGCTCCGGCAACTCCCCCCCATTTGGTAACCAGTAATACCAATATAATTGCTGTGGCTCTGCACCCCACTGCTTTTTAAATCGATAAGTACCTGCATCTTTGGATGAGCGCCCAAAATCAAAAGATCGGCTACCCCCCTTAATAGCGTATTGCAGAATTTCCCAATACATAAACATATTCACATTCATATGATTAACTGAGTTCAATGCAGACGCCCAAGGAATCTCCATCATGCCCTTGTGGCGCATCAAGAAACAGGTAGAAACCGGTTTACCCTCGAAGTAAACCACCCCAATATTAAAACGATCGCTAAGCGATGAACCAATCAACTCCTTAAAAAATTGTTTTGAATAAACCGGTGTGCCTAAGTCGCGCATATTTTCTGCAAACACCCGATAAAAATCATCGAGCAGTTCACCTTTGCCAAACTTCATATTCAACTCAAATCGCTGCGCTTTCTTTATCTGCGCTCTAACCTTCGTCCCGATATCATCCCAAAGTTGCTCTACCGAATCCGGAAGCGAACGAACCATAGAAACTTTAGATAATTTAGCGGGTGTATCTTTTTGAAGAGAATGCTGTACAGATGTTGCACGCAACTCTACGTGACCTGCACCTAATGATTTTGCTTCATCAAATAGTGCCTGATATAAACGACTAGAAATTTCATCGTTATCTGCCAAGACACCGCCATAAGTAAAATACGGCAGTGAAACAACAAAATGACCGAACAACTTACTTTTAAGTTCAACAGCTGGCAAAATACCGCACACTTTACCCGCCTTATTAAAACCTGCTAAGTAAATAGTCGTATGCTTAAATGAACGTTCAATG
>JBFJZQ010000463.1:0-2136 GCA_041622015.1 Oleiphilaceae bacterium | reverse complement strand
TTTCATCACCCTCAAAGAGCTTTTATCACACTGACTAATACCCAGACATAATATTCAAGTTTAAAAATTTTAAAACTCTCATTTTAGTATTCAAAAACCAAACAGTTTTGGCACCACTTTTTCAGCCGCAACTTTTGATATATGATGACCATCAGACAAATACAGGTCATTTTCATCATTAACCATTTGGCAAGTTTCAGGCTTTGGGCAAATATAATGGTGAACGTAAAGCCTGCCAACATTAGCATTTAGTCCATACAAATCTAACAAATCATCCAGTTTTTTATGTGGTGGTAGAACCCGAGTCAAGTCGTAGGTTAATGCTCGCTCATTGCCTAACAAGTTATACGCTAACACGTCGGCTTTATAACTTTTAGGCTCAAAGTGGGGCATCAATATAATTACTCTCTTACCCGTTTCATTCAACATATTTGCTGTAATAACAAGCTGTTCGATTACCCGTTCATAGCCTTCACCGCTTTCTGTAGCGAGTGCAATAGCCTCACCTTGCAGATTAGAAGCGCTAGCATACCAGTTATATGCACTATTCAAGTAAATAGTGTCTACCTGCTTAGTGGACAATAGAAACTCATATGTTTGGCGCGTATAAGCTTTACACATCACTGAAAAGGTTATCCCTTTTCGTACCGGCTCATGTCTAAGCACTCCATATATTGAAGGACAACTATGCTTAATAAAGGCATAACCCGTTTTCTTCTCCTTCATGGCCTGCACATGAAGAGATGGAACAAAGGCATCGGCAAAGGAGTCACCCCAAATTGCAAAGCTTGGTAGGCCTTGTTTTTCACCTAGCAAACAACTTTCCGGATAAGTGCTAGCGTCTAACTCTTGACATTCCTTCCTGGAAACAGAGCCATTTCTATCCTTCCAGCCATTCACAGCCATGCGCCCTGGGTAACCTAGACTATTAATATTATGTGATCCTACAGCCAAGCTAATCAAGACTGGAAATACAAACATTAGACTCAAAGCTTTCTTAAAACTAAGCTGTTTTCGTCGAAAAGGCATTTCCACATACTTCCAACTCAGCACAGAAAGAAGCACAGAACAAAAGATAATTAATAAACTAACAATAGCTATTTTTTCTATCTCAAAATAATTCACAAACGCAACAATAGGCCAATGCCAAAGATATAATGAATAGGAAATCAGCCCAATTTTCACTAAAAGCTTCAGTGAGAGCAGTTTATGCACAAGCGATGTGCTCTCACGCCCTATAAATATTAGCAATGCCACACCTAAGCATGGCCAAAAAGCGTTAATACCAGGAAAAGAAGAGCCCCTACTTAGCATGAAAGCTGGTAACAGTATTAAAACAAGGGCAATTAAAGATAAGAATTCAGTATTACCCTTGCCCATTTTTGAATCTAAGGATTTAGGGAGAAAAACAATTAATGCCCCCAGTAATAATTCTCCCGCCCTTGTAGGTAAAAAATAGTACGCGGCTTCAGCATGCTCTTTCAGAGCCCATTCAGCTAAGATGAACGAAAGGCTTATGACGACAACCGTTAAAGATATTCTCCAAGCTCGATAAAAAGGCCGCAATAAAGTGATGAAGATTATTGGCCAAAGAAGATAAAATTGCTCTTCTACCGCCAAGGACCATGTGTGCAGGAGTGGCAATTCATCGGCGCTAGAATCAAAATAACCACCGGTATTCTTCCAAAAGAAAAAATTAGACACAAAAAAAACTGTTGCCATAAAGCTTTTTGCAAGGAGGGTATAATCAGAAGGAAATAAAAGAAAATAACCTGCAATAAGAGTGACAAACCCCACAGTAAACAAGGCAGGCAATATACGTCTCATACGTCGCAGGTAAAATGTCTGAAAAGAAAAGCAACCCGCCAAGACTTCCTCGTAAATAACCAAAGTGATCAAATAACCTGATATGACAAAGAAAACACCTACACCGATAAACCCACCAGACACAAAAGTGAACCCGGCATGGTAAACGAGAACTAAAGACACCGCTATAGCTCTTAAACCATCAATATCAGCTCTATATTTCATAATTCAAGAACATATAATTTTAGTTCAACAAAATACTTCGATTATATTACCCATGAGCTTAGCGCTATCCATTGCATGTTTATCTCACTTCTTTTCGCAAAACGC
>JBFJZQ010000462.1:0-2142 GCA_041622015.1 Oleiphilaceae bacterium | reverse complement strand
TTGCTCATTTTTTTTGTTAACTTGGTCTCAAGGTTGCATAAGCTTGCAAACTGAAACACAGATCGGCTTGTTTAAAAAAATTTTGCGTTTACATTGAATACAAAGGAGATTTTACGTTTCTTTTCATTTCATCATGACCTTGAAGTTTTACCTTCATAACGTTCATTTTGAGCACGAAAAGTTTCTCTCCCGAAAGAACGCAATGAAGGGCAAAGCAATGAAAAGACAATTGATGTTTCACACACATGTAAATACGGGCCAATCAAAAAAGATTTCAGTGCTCGTTCAAACTGAATATGAACAAGAAAAATGTTACTTAGATAGAATCTCTCGGGATGGTTTAACAATAAGTTGCGATACCAAAACACTCCAAAATATCATGCCAAATAAAGCAAGCGTTGCACCTAAAGACCCGATATCAATGAGGACAACCTTTAAACTTGATAAAAGTATTCATGCTTCGTGTAGAGTTATTTTTGCTCGTCGCTTGTCAAAAGATCACTTCGTGATGGAGCTTAAGTTTGTTGATATTAATGAACAAGCAATGCAGGATTTAGATGACTATATTGAATCGACCTTGAAGTCAGAACTACAAAATAAAGATACATGTAAAATTCAGACATCTCCATCAACCAAATCTACGGAGGCGTATAAATTAAATGAAGAATTAAACGTCACTTATTCTAAAGTGGCATAACCACCTTAACAGCACAATTGCATACTATGAGTTTTGAGTGAGCGTGGGTATATCGATATGTTTATTTTCAGTAAGAGCGCGAACCAATTCAGCCTCTGGTCTTGATATGCCACAGGTATTCATTAAATCTTCTATGCCAGCACCTAGTTCAACGAGTCGTGCGGCTTCTGAATAAGACACCTTGGCAGGATCATTTTTCTGCATCTCTTCAATTTTTGCTTCCAACACAGTGATGTGTTTTTCTAATTCTAATACTTTGCGACCAACACCTATAGAACTCTTGCTCATTCCCTGCACTTCTTCAGCCATATTATCGACCAAGTCACTCATGGTTCGTTCAGAAAGTGTGATAGTTCGTTTGATCACTAAAGCATATATAGCTAACAAACTAACCAGGAAAGCAGAAATAAGTGGAACAAGTTCGAGTGACATTAGTAAACTCCGTCAAAGCGATAATAATTTGGTCAAAGCCAGACACTGTCAAATATCTGACTCTAACTCTATTTACTATTACTAAGCTAAAATGATGCCATGTCTGACCATTCTTCTTCAGAAAGCATTTTTTCGAATTCAACTAATATAATAAGCTCACCATTTTTATTACAAACACCCTGAATAAACCGCGCACTTTCGTCATTACCTACGTTAGGGGCGCTTTCCATTTCTGAGTTTTTGATATAAACAACTTCGGCGACCGAATCAACAAGAATACCGATCACTTGGCCTTCAATTTCAAGTACAACAATACGTGAATGGTCTGTGACCTCTGCACTGGGCAACCCGAAACGAGCTCGAGTATCAATTACCGTCACTACATTTCCGCGAAGGTTGATAATCCCAAGCACATAGTCTGGCGCACCTGGAACAGGTGCAATTTCGGTATATCTCAATACCTCCTGAATCTGCATTACATTTATGCCGTAAGTTTCATCAGCAAGACGAAACGTTACATTTTGCAGAACTGGATCTTCAGTGGCTTGGCTACTATGGCCAGTACTTGATGACATTTATTTGACCTCTTTACACTCTCTTATAAACTCACGTGCCTAGACTCAATGAGTCAACAAGATGGCACAACATTCTATAAATATAGAGCATCGTTGTATCTATGCCAGAAAATTAAAGCTTTATTAAGAAATAATTCTAGGATTTCTTGTTGCTTGCTCATTCAGGATCGAACTTAATGAGTCTGCATCTATTAAAGCACACATATGATCTATCACAGTTCCAAATAGCCAGGCTCTTTTTGTTCGCTCTGTTCGCCATTTCACCTGATCGGGATAGAGTTGAATTGATTGATGAACAGCATCACAGGCCATCCCCCAATCATTACCGCCTAAACGAATAATAAATTTATAACCTAGCCTCACGTCTTCGGAACATCTTTCTGGCATCACCCATTGGGCAGTGTCGATAACACGCACATTTCTATCTAAATGATGATA
>JBFJZQ010000461.1:0-2151 GCA_041622015.1 Oleiphilaceae bacterium | reverse complement strand
TGGGTGGGTTTTCTGGTAAGCTGTTTGTAAATCGTAGAAGAATAATTCCCAGTTTGTTCTTGGTTGTCATATTAATAGGAATTTTATTCCTACTATATATACGAATTACAGGGAATTATTATTCCTCTTAATAACAAGTTAGGTGTTGCATTCATCCTGCTATTAAATTTGAGGAACCATTAAAATGAAAACTTTTTCTTATCTCGTATTTTTCCTTCTTTTATCTGGGTGTGTTTCTGCAGTCGTCGAATATCGCGGGTTAGTAGAAGTAATAAAATATCCTAGTGGGAAAGAAGCAAAATCAACTAGTAAGTACGCCCCTACAAATTCAGGCCACACACAAGATGATGAGAGCCGCATAGGACTTGTACAAGTTCATTACGCCCATTACACCGGCTATCTGAAAAATCAAATACGCGATGAGGCCTATAAAAAAATGCATGAGATTTGCGACAAAAGGTATGAAATTTTAAAGTCTAAAAAGCTCTCTGAACGTGTTTATCAAGCGCATTATAACTCTCGATATAATAATGGCACTGGCGGTGCTTCAGGAAGCGCTGGGGATGTGTTACTAACTGGCGAGCTAATTGCTTTTAGGTGCTCTTAAAGAACTTAGCGTAACTCATGCTTATACATACACCTAACAAAAAAGTTAAGCACGACGCGCAAAAAGCGCGCGCGTCTTACTTAAACGTTAGTTGTAAATGCTTGAAATCATTGCTTTTATTGGCTGAAAGTTAGCAATCATTTTGCAATAATTCGTGCCTGTTTTTCCGGTCTTTTCAGCTGATCAAGCTGTTTTACGAAAGATGATCATTTCACGGTTTTCTGGCGCTAAAGCGGTTCGCTAGTCAGAATCTGAAATCATGGAGTCTCAGCAGGTTTTGACTTCTCAATAAGCTGAAACTGCTTTGCCTTACTTTGTTGTTTTAGGTTTTTTAGCGCTGTAGCGGTTCAACTGTTTGAAATTGAGTTCGTGAGGTTTCGGCAGGTTTTTGGTTCACGAGTTGGCGAGTCCGGTTCGAGAATCTGGGCTATCTGAAAGTTGGTGAGCGCTGAAGCGGGACTTGGGTCAGGTGCTGACAGTTTCCAGATCAGAAATGGTCAGCACCAGAAAGTTGGTCAAGGCTTGACCGCCCTGCTCCAAAATGTGCCAATTCACAAATCAGGGTAGCCTTCAAAGTCGGTTTGTGGTTTATTTGGGTTCAACAAATCAATTTAGGGAAGCGGAGCATCAGGGTGATCAAAAAGGCAACTAACAAGCAGCTTCAGCGGAAATCCAAAACTCCAGGGCTTTTGTGCATTCCGCTTCGCTCCATTTTTGCACAAAACCCCTTCCGTTTTGGCTTCCTCTGAGCTCGAACGTTAAGCGTAAAAAATCAGGAGGAAACATGGCTGGAAGATTTGAAGGGTTCTCTGGGATTGCAAACACCCTTAAGGGATTTCAAGTTCCCGAAACAAAAATACCTAATATTCCACTACCTGATAAACGTTCTAGGGCGGAACGTAGAGAAGATTTTGAAAAAGAATTGGCCTCACTAGATAAAGAAGCGTTAATTGAATTAAGAGATAAAATACAAGATATTTATGAGCATTCAGAAAGTCATGAATTAAAACTGTGGGAATATAAAGAAGATCTAGAAAATAGCGTTATTAAACTAATTCGTTACATAGATAAATTTGAATCTCTTAATTCAGAGGAATCAAGAAAAATAGAATTAAAAAAGAAAGAATTAAAGCTCGATGCGAAACACGACTGGTCAACTTTGCCTCTATCAAAATATGTCAAACCTGTACCTAATGTACCTTCAAAGTGAAACGCTTAACAAGGCACTCCAGTTGACCACCAAAAGCGGCGCTCCTATCGTCGCTCTGCTTTTGGAGTCAACTGAGCTTAGTCGTTATGCGTATTAGAGAGACATAAGATGCAGACATATCGTAGCCTACACCCAAACCACGCTCACCAACTTACCGTCTGCGCGTCTAAACACTATTGGTTTACTCGCGATTGTGTCATGAAGTACCAACACAAGAATATCGAAGTTTCCCTAAATAACCTTGATGATTCCAAGAAAACTCATTTGGTACATTTCATTATTCGTGATCATTATTCAGGTGTAGTTTACTCAGAGGTTGGGACATCAAAAAACC
>JBFJZQ010000460.1:0-2172 GCA_041622015.1 Oleiphilaceae bacterium | reverse complement strand
CTTTTTTTAGACGGCAGTTGTCACAGAGCAGACCTTCTCAGATTGTAGATTAAGACTTCGGTGATCCGTCCAAAACCGACATCAGGAATTATCGGAAATTATGAGATGGCAGACTTTTTGTCCTAGAGAAAGTGGTAACTCTTTTTCGCAGATTTTCAGTTATACCTGTCCTATTTAGTTAGTTTACTTCCAGCATATAAGCAACTATCTTGACTGTGGTCGCTATTCAAAATAACTAAAAAGCATGGGATGTGCTAGAAGTGTGGGTGGCGTGATTATCGGTGATGTACCATCATGACGCAAAGACCCTCATAGCCCCTTCAGTTACCGAGGCTCTAAGGGCTAAGTCAGCAAAATGCTATATCAAAATTTAGTGGTAAATCCGACAGAAAAACCTGAGAAACTAGTGTCATTTTTATCAATCATATCTAGGTACTCTGCTGTCAGTGATAAATTGACTACTTCCATATCAATACCGATACCGTATGACGAATCTGTTTCAGCGCTATTGTCACTCTTGCCTGCTGTTTTTGCTTCAAATCCTGCCCGTGAAAAACCTAATACTACATACGGAAATACTTGTTTGTGCACAGGAAAACCGGCTCTGATATAGGCGCCAAGAGAATAGCGTAAGGAAAAGTCAGTTGCGTTAACGGTATCATCTGTTAGACCTGTGCCCAAACGAGCTTCAAAAGCCAGAAACTCATTGACATAGCCGCCTGCTCGACCTTCAATATGATTAATGCTCGCCTCGTTATTGCTTTGATTCTCTATGTCCATAAAACCGACGCTGGCACCGACATAACGATGTCCATGAGTGCTATCAGCCAACAATGGTTGACTGCTGAGAGCGGCGGTTGACATAATTACTAATGCTAAACAATGCTTATTCATTCCTATCTCCTTGAGCTAACGTTCTTTAATAACTATATATGCGAATCGCTTATAAGTTATTGCATAGAATGGGCTGGCTATCATTGAGAATTATCAAATAGATCTCTGCATTGTTATCAATAAATAACATCTTGAGGGATCTTCCACGCTTTGTTGAGTGTGTTTATGTTGTCTGATAGGGTATCGACTGATCTTCAGGTAGTGATGTTTGTCTGGTCTATTTTTATTTGTCTAAGCTATTGTATGGAGATGAACTGCAGCATACGGGATTTCGGCCCCCGTAATGCTATCGCGAACTTTAGGTGATTTGTTGGATGTGGAATAATTTTTTAACGTTTACAAGTTGAAGTTGCGTGGGGTCAGACCCCAGAAAAGGGACTCTGGTGTATGAGGAATGGGCATTTGCCCCCAAACGCTTTAACAGAAAATGTTCGCTTTGTGCTCTTTTCGTTAGCTTCCTAAGCGCAAAGATTGGCTAAATAATCCCTATCTGAGAAGAACCCTTGAGCGTCTCGATTGCGGACGTTATTGGCATCTGTTTAAAAAATACGGCAAATTCTAAAGTTTGACGATATAATAGAGAAAATTTATCGACTGGAGCATTGGATGCCGGTAATCAGTAGGTTTTATGGAATATTGATCGCAATGTATTTTAATGATCATAATCCTCCGCATTTCCATGCAAAGTACTCAGGGTATGAGGCTCTTTTTAACTTTGATGGCGAAATTATTGAAGGTGAATTGCCTAACAGAGCCATCAAATTCGTTCAAGAGTGGATTTCATATCACCAAACTGAGTTACAAGAAAATTGGGATAAAGCTCGTTCTGGCGAACCTTTGAACTATATAGCACCGTTGGAGTAAAAAATTATGCTTCATATTAAATCAGCAAAACATGTTTCTGACTTTACGCTTTGGGTTGCTTTTGATGATGGCACTTCAGGCAATATAGACTTAAAAGGTGCTTTGGAAGGTACCGTCTTTTTACCACTAAAAGATGTTGCTGTATTTTCTAAAGTTTCCGTTGATCCTGAGCTAGAGACTGTGGTTTGGCCTAATGGTGCAGACCTTGCTCCTGAGTTCCTAAAAGATCTACACCAAAAACAAAACCAAGCTCACAACTGATTATCGGTATCTCTAAAAGGTAGCTGCTTTTTAATAGCCACCTGTTGGAAAATATCTACACCTGAATTTGTTCGGCAAGATCAAGCGCATCATCTACTTCAACTCCAAGATACCTTATAGTACTGTCAATTTTAGAGTGCCCTAACAATATCT
>JBFJZQ010000459.1:0-2173 GCA_041622015.1 Oleiphilaceae bacterium | reverse complement strand
CGTCGAAAGGACGTCTTGAAGCAATTTCATCTATTGCATGGCCTGATGGTGTGCGAGAACGAACCAATTTAAAATAATGTTTAGACCCAAACTTTTCAAAATAAAGATGTCCCAAAAACAAGTGTTCGTAAGCATAACGACTGAATAACTTTTCCTTTAAAGAAGCACCATTAAAAAAGTCTTCCCACTTTGCCACTTCTGCTAAATATTTATCTGCAAGCTTTGGCAAAGGCTTCACCTTCGCGCCATTCTCTAACCATGATTGGATAAGTGTGAACTCCGATTGATCGAGTGCCGGCATACCAAACGGCATTCCCCATAAAGGGTAGTCACTCTGATATTCTTCAACTTCCTCGATGGTGGGACATTGCTGTTCCCTGTTTGAGGAGAAATCAAAGTCTTCGAGAATCTTCTGTTTTGGTAAAGGATGCTGCGCTTTAAGCTTGAGCATTTGAAAAAGCAGACTGCCTTCCAAGTTCGCTTCAGGAGTTTGAATACGTTCATTTAAAACAGGGAAATAACCCCGCTCTCGCCAGGCTTGAGTATTTTTGGCATCAATCAATAAGCGACTCGGCTCAGCCGCTAACAAGCGCGCACCATCATATAAAGGTTGTTTGTTTGCACCCCGATCCAAGCCCTCATACGAGCTTAATTTTAGCTGGCAGGCAGCGTCGTAGCAGGCATGGCAGACAACACATCGTTGGTTCAGTATAGGTTGAATATCACGATGATATTCAGGCAAACCGGACAGCTCTTTTAAGAGCTCCCGATTTTGGACTTTAGGCTCACCCCACTGATCATTGAGCTGTCGTTCTGCAATAACAGCGCACCCAACCAGACCAATAGTAATAATTAAGAGGCGATATATTCGCTTTAGATAAAAGAAAAACACAATGCAGCTCCGCTCAAACTAGAGTCTTGAAAACTGCATTTTATGGATAATTAGATACTCTAGCTATGATTATCTTGTCACAAAGAAATGTTTAGGGAGCGTAATGATGGTTTCAAAGGGCATAAATTTACAATTAGCATTCTCTTTGGACAATAAATTTAGAGAAATATTCCCCGCGTTTTCCTGAAGAAATTGTTTGACGGCATCCATACCTACGCCTCGGCCTGAGATGTTTGAAACCTGCTCTTTAGTTGAAACGCCTGAACTAAAGATCAACTGAGCCACCTCTTCATTGCTTGGTTTATCAGTTTCTTGCCAATACCCTGTTTCAACACCTTTTTGAAATAAACGTTCTAAGTTAATGCCCTGGCCATCATCTTTCACGTGGATGTCTAATTTTTCGTCACTGACTTTTGTAAATAACTCTATTTTACCTGGCTCTCTCTTCCCGCTTTTAATGCGTTCTTCAGGGGATTCAATACCGTGATCCAAACTATTGCGTAAGAGATGAGAAAAAATACTGGTCACTAAGTCATTCGCTTCATTCTTTATACGAACATTGTCAGCATTAATTTCAATCTCTGGATTGGGTTTTCCGAGCTCTTTAGCCATGGATGGTATGGAACCCAAAATATCTTCAAGAACTGATTCAAGTGTACTCACACCCGCATTGTCAAAAACCTGCCTTATCAAGTTCAAAGCCTTGCTACCGGACACATCAGGATAGTCTTGCTGAATTAACTCAAGAGACGCCTGAACACTGTCAATTGTTTTTTGATCGAGTACAAGCCCATCAGCGCTAGACACAGAACCACCACTTTCACCTCGCCCCAGAACATCTCGATAAACGGTTGAGTATTCTTTTAAGCCTTTGCTTACTCGCTCTAACTCCACTAACAAGACTGCCTGATCCCATTGCATATCATCATTTTTCTGCAATTCACTGTAAGAGTTTTCTACGTCATGAACGATATCAGCCAGATAAATAAACCCATAAGTACGTGAATTGCCTTTAATGGTGTGCATGTTTCTAAAGAGTTTGGCTAAAGCATCGGCATTTTTATGCTCATTTGCTTCTATGATAGAACGATTTTCAGCAATAAATCTCTCTGCTGAGTTTTCGAAGTCGATGAATTTCTTAGAAGATATTTTGATCAACTGGCCAACAATATCTAATTCACGTTTTTGGTTGGCAGCCTCATGTTCTAAGGCCTTTAACTTGGTAACATCCCTAACGGTCACCATCAACTTACTGATTTCTTCATCAACAATGATAGGGTT
>JBFJZQ010000458.1:0-2203 GCA_041622015.1 Oleiphilaceae bacterium | reverse complement strand
TCACTTTCTTCAATTAATAAATTTTCATATTCCTGGAGAAGCTCACCATCGAATAAGAAAAACCGGGATGTTTCCTCTGGGGTGATTTTGTTTATTATGCGCGCGATAGAGTCTCCAGGTTTTTTTTCGCCATCAATACTTAGCCCGATACTCTCTTCAAAATCTGCATCATGACGTGGTTGTGAAATGTGATCTTTTTTTGTAATACTCCGACGAAGCTCATATTCATGTCCATCATCGCTAAAGATTAAGGTGATGCTCATGCTCCAGTCATCATCTGCTGCTGCATCCATATTGATCAAATTAGCTCTAAGAATTGACCTGAGATGGCGTCCTACAGCATTACCATAAAATCCCCAGCGTATGGCATTCAGAAAGCTTGTTTTGCCTCGCATATTGTCGCCAAAAAGCAACATCACATTTTGTGTTTCATGTTGAGGAAATGAAATTTTTTGCTCGCCTTTGTACGGCATAAAGTTGTTGATCACTAACTCTTTTATTTTCATATCAGCATGCCGTCCTGATTTCCCGCTATTTCGTTTTCAATCACAGCTTCCATTTTTTTAACGGTATCCCTGTCTTTATCATGCTGATGATAGCGCTGTATCTCATAGCAAGACTTTATTAGATCGTCATCTACACTTAACTGAAGCTCAGATTTGATTTTAAGTAATACAGTAAGCGGATCGCTTTCAGCTGTCATTCCTGATCTTCCTCTTCTATGCCCGCCGTTTCAACCAAACCAACTTCTTCTGGGTCAATACCCAAGTCAATGGCAATGCTGATAAGCTTGTTTCCACCAGATTTATTCATAGCGGTTTTTGAAAACTGAATGCTTCGTTGTAACTCGCTTTTCAAAAGTGACAGCTGTCCAGGCTCTAGCTCAAGACTGATTGGCACAACAACTGCGTCATATATTACAGCCTTGTATTTCCCTTTGTGAATACGCAACACTCGACCGCGTCGTTGGATAAACTGGCGCGGGTTTTGCGATGAAGCCAATATAATTGCATGGGAGATTTTTGGAATATCAACCCCTTGGTCTAAGCAACGTATCGAAACCATAATGCCGCCGAAATTTTTGAACCACTCAAGAGAAGCATGTGCATCGCCAAGCATATTTGAATGGTATTCGCAGGTCTTATATCCGGACAGCGTTAGACCTTTTATAACATCTCCCAGTTGCTGCTGATCTTCACAGTAAATAAGCCAGCTCTCGCCGTCTTTATAATAATTTTTTATAATTCTGACAGCATATTGGACTTTTGCGGATGCTTTTTTAGCGATTCGTGACCGTTGTATTAACATATTCTGTAAGCGTTTAGAGGCTATCGGCTTTCCGCTACTATCCCGTTTGGAGCGAGCAAACTCACGTGATATGGCACGTGTTGCTACCTCCCACTCATCAGACTCTTCCGCGGTCAGTCGAATTGGCTCTGGGTGGTATTCGTATTCCACCAATCGACCATCTTTAATTGCATCTATCAATGTATAAGGCGGCTGAACAATTTCCCCAAAATAATCTAAAATTCTTTGTGTTCCTGCAGCATCGCTATACCGGCGTGGCGTTGCGCTTAGTCCTAACCTTGGGCCTGAGAGGATTTCCATTGCTTTTGAGTTTTCATTACTTCCAATTTCATGCACTTCATCGGCGATAACGAAAAGATGATCGCCTCCATAAATTGAGTTTGTAAATTCATCGGTCCGAGCAGTAGGCATAGTTGTTAATACTACGCGATGCCCTAGGCCTTTTCCCGGTTGCGTAAACTGCTTTAGGCGATTGTTTTTTCTCCACCGGTTATTACCATCGCCTGCTTTTAAAATGGTAACGTCGTCAATTTCTTCTTTGATTTCCTTCTCCCACTGACGATGTAATAATCTGTCAGGAACGACAACTAGGACTACCCCGTCTTCTTCTAAGTGTTCTTTCAATGCTATTATTGCAGTAAACGTTTTTCCACTACCAGTGGCATGCTCTAAAATTCCGCGTCTACCTTGTTTTCTCCATGCTTCTAGTGCCTCCATCTGGTGTGAGAGGGGGGCTCTTTTATTGGTTTTTCCTGGTGCAGTTCTGCTTTCCTCAATAGTAGCCATATCGTGCCCCACCTTGAAATAGTCCGTTAGATTCAGAGGGTCAATTTCATCTATAGAACTCTTTGATACTTTCAGGAGTCGATTTTTTGCTACTTGAGGAAAGTTAATT
>JBFJZQ010000457.1:0-2253 GCA_041622015.1 Oleiphilaceae bacterium | reverse complement strand
TTTTTTGTTTTTTGTTTTTGACATAGTTAACTAAATTCATTGAGTAGGAAGGAACTTTGTATTTTGTGACTTGAGAGAGATTAAGTCTAATTTTTTTAGAAATAAGCACATTTATAGGGAATTTACCTAGCTATAAAATGCGATCCCTCCCTATCTACAAACAGGATCAAGCTAAATAGAATTATCGATAGTGTTCCCAGAGCTTAAATATAAAAATATAAGCTGACTTTTTCTAACATTCATAAAACCAAGGAAAGACTTATGTCATTACAAGAAAAGCTGACGCACTCTGATTTTCAGTATATAAAAGAACTGCCTGCACTATGGGCAATTATATTACCTGATAATAACTCCTCGTATGACATTGAACATAATAAATTTAACCTGAAGAAATCTCACACTAAACCGATAATTCAAAAAACCTGGATGCAGGCACAAGAGATAACCAGCGACTCACATATCGTAACAGTGGCCAATATAAAACAACGAAACGATTTTAGAAAAATGGGTAAAAGAAATATTCCGGGAAAAATTATTTTCCAGCCTGAATCGAACTGTAATGCTGCTGCAATTTTTCTTGGACTAGCGCATATCTTGGCTAAAGACCCAAATGCGAGAGTCGTAATCTTTCCCGTCGCAGATTACTATCAAGAACACGACCGAAATCTAACAATGCATATTAATCAAGCAACAGAGCAGTTGATTAGTCACCCTGAAAAAGGTGTGTTCCTCGCGGAGTCTTCCTCATGCATGATCAACAAAAATGGTCAAGTGATTGAAGTGCCCACCAACTCAACTAACATTATAGGTGATAAAAGTTTACTATCTATTGTAAAAATTCATGACAAGCCAAAACTGTCTGTGGCGAAAAACCTGCTTCGCAATGGTGCACTTAAATCCTCAGGCATAATAATTTCTACAGCTCGCTTACTATGGCAATGTTGTAAGAAAGTGCTTCCAGAGCTTTTTGAAAAAATGGAATACGTATATCAGGTTATCCTTCATTTTAAAGGCGACAAAATAGGAGACGACTATATCAAAATGGCAACATCACATGCATATTACCATTTACCAAATTATAATTTTAATACAGACCTTATTAATAAGAGTCTAGAAAAATTCCAGGCATTTCCGATAACGACCACAAGTCGTAGCCGAGCTCTAGAAACAGAGAACACACTTTGTTTTATTGAGTAATCTATTAAGTAACAAAATAACTTACAAAAGAGATGAAAAAAACAAAAAAATATCATCTTTATTCCTGAAGCAGTTAATTCTGAAATGGCGATTCTTTTGTGGGTTGTGGTAGACAAGCATTGATAGAGAGTGATTAAGATCGGTCGTTTGTCTGAGCCGATTGGCACTAAACAAACTATACAAACTTAGTTTTCGAAATAATTCTGTGGCAAACATTCCTCAGCAGAGCTCTAGCAACGGCACCATTTATGTGCGCATAACTGCGCACATAAGATAATTAAATCTAATAGCCTAAGACTTTTATTTTAAGTAGCTTTTTGTTTTCGCTGAGAGAGAAAACTACCTAGCATCAGAAATGCATGTGAATAGAATTAATCTCTTAAACTTAGACAAGCTCAAGCGTTTGCCCTTAGCTGCTTTATTTATAAGGGTTATTCAATTTTTAAGGTCTTTGCTTTCTTCTTTTTACCAGGCTCTTTAGGCATATTAATCGTCAAAATCCCGGCTTTGCAGGTCACTTTAATATTGTCTGTATCTATATATTCAGGAATGGGGAAGCGGCGTAAATATGAACCATAACCACGCTCAATATGCATATAGTTACCATTTCTCTCTTTAAACTCACGTTTTCGTTCACCGCTAATAGTCAGCCCTCCAGCGTCGATTTCGACCTTAATATCTTTTTTTTCAATGCCTGGCATATCCATTTCCAAGACTATCTCATTGTCTTTTTCCACCACATCCATAAGCGGATTCCAAACTTGCTGCGTCAACATCATTTCATCGCCACTTATTCTGTTAAACAATTGATTGATGCGTTCATGAATAGTCGATATTTCCTCAAATGGGTGCCAGGTACTTAAATCAGTATCTCTTTTTTTTATAGGTAGTATGTTCATACTGTAACTCCTCGTAACAAAGCAAAGTAAATTTTCCTTTAGCTATATTCTATAGCTAAGCCTGGAATTACTTGAACAGATTGCGTTAATTAGCGCCGCATTGTCTCGGTACGTACCAGTGTCGTGTGAGCCAGAGCGCTCAAACATTCGATGAGGT
>JBFJZQ010000456.1:0-2266 GCA_041622015.1 Oleiphilaceae bacterium | reverse complement strand
GAAGGCTGGGGTTACGCGGTATTTGGTGAAGTGGTTGACGGCATGGATGTTGTTGAAAAAATCAAAGCTGTTAAAACAACGACCAAAGCAGGCCATCAAGATGTGCCAGCCGAAGATGTGATCATCGAAGCTGCTACTAAAATTGCTGACGCAGAATAACTATCTCTGACACGAGTTAACTTAAGCATGACCACCTATTTCATTTCAGATTTACACTTAGAAGAGTCTCGCCCGGATATCACGGATGCCTTTTTAGCATTTATGGATGCCATTCAGGGCAAAGCACAAACGCTCTACATATTGGGTGATTTCTTTGAAAGCTGGATAGGTGATGATGAAAATACGGCACTCCAGGTCAAAATTAAACAAAGGTTAAAAGCCTTTACCGACCAAGGTGCCGAATTTTTCTTTATGCATGGCAACCGTGACTTTCTTGTGGGCGAACTATTCGCACAAGAAACCGGCGGCACACTTCTCGACGACCCTTGTGTGGTCGATCTATATGGCGAAGCGGTTTTACTGATGCACGGTGATAGCCTGTGCACCGCCGATACGGGCTACATGAAATTCAGAGCCACTATTCGCAACCCCGCATTTCTCGAACCATTTTTAAAACGCTCAATTGAAGAACGCAAAATTACTGCTCAACAACTCCGCGCCATGAGCCAAGCCAACAACCAAGGCAAAAGCATGGAGATCATGGACGTCACTCAAGATGAAGTAACCCAAGAACTAAACAAGTTTGAGGTAGCCACGCTCATTCACGGCCACACCCATCGCCCACAAATCGAACAACGCGAGCACGACAAAGTACGTATTGTCTTAGGCGATTGGGACAAAGACGTCTGGTATTTAAAGGTTACGCAGCAAGGTGAACGAGAGCTTAATCACTACCCGCTCTCTCAAACACCACAAATCTAAGTCATTCCATGTCACCTAAAAACACTCCTCATTACGATGCCATTATCATAGGCGGTGGCGCATCCGGCCTGATGTGCGCACAAATAGCGGGACATCGAGGTTTGAAGGTACTCGTCTTAGATAGTAGCAATAAAGTAGGTAAGAAAATTCTGATGTCGGGTGGCGGTCGCTGCAACTTCACCAACTACTTTATCGAACCCAGTTGTTATATTTCGAACAATCCGCATTTTTGCAAATCAGCACTGAGTCGATACACCCAATGGGATTTTATTGCCCTCGTTGAAAAACACGGTATTCCTTATCACGAGCGCAAACATGGCGAGTTATTCTGCAATGATTCCGCCAAAGACATACTTAAAATGCTACTCGATGAATGCGCAAGTGCACGCGTCGAGATCAAAACAAAATGCATCGTGGAACACATAGAAAGTATAGAAAAAGCAGGCAGCACCACTTATCAATTGAAAACCAACTTAGGGGCTTTCACCAGTACCTCTTTAGTCGTCGCCAGCGGTGGTTTATCTATTCCAACACTAGGCTCAAGTGGTTTTGGCTATGAGATTGCAGAGCAATTTAACTTGCCACTATTGCCCAGAACTGCCGGACTCGTACCTTTCATCTTCACCGATCAAATCAAAGCGATGACAGAAAACCTGTCGGGCTTAGCTGTCGACGTATCGATGAGCGTCAACAACATCAGCTTCCGTGAAAACATGCTGTTTACCCATAGAGGCATTAGCGGGCCAACGGCTTTACAAATTTCCAACTACTGGAAACAAGGCGACAGCATCAGCATTAACCTACTGCCAGACGACAACGCCGAAGAACTTCTCTTATCGCTCAAACACAGTCACCCTAAATCACTGCTTAGAAACGCCCTGTCGGATAAATTCTCGAAAAACTTCTGCCTCGAACTACAAAAGCTTTGGTGGCCTGCAGTAAGTGAAAAACCGCTCGCTGATTTTTCAGATCAAAAATTAAGAGACATCGCCGACAAGCTTTCGAACTGGATTCTAAAACCCGCCGGAACCGAAGGTTACCGCACCGCCGAAGTCACCCTTGGCGGCATAGACACAAACTGTATTTCCTCTAAAACCATGGAATGTAAAACACAGCCGGGCTTATTTTTTATCGGCGAAGCCTTGGATGTTACGGGTTGGCTGGGAGGCTTTAACTTTCAATGGGCCTGGGCTTCTGGGGTCGCGGCTGGGGAGAGTTTGTGATTTGTACCGAAGGAATTAAAACGAAGACTTACTGAATAAAACGAAGACAATTGAATAAACCGAAACGAAATGCCCCTCATTAGAATATAAGAAAATGAATTTATTTGCTTATAACATTTTCT
>JBFJZQ010000455.1:0-2282 GCA_041622015.1 Oleiphilaceae bacterium | reverse complement strand
CATCCTGAAAAAGTGTCGATTTACTCTGTTCTTGATATTGTTTAAGCATCGTCCAAATGTCTTCAATGCCACTGTTTTCTAAAGAAGAGCAGGTAAGGATTGGGGGTGTCCAGAATCCATCATGTTTTAATAGATGAAAAGCATTTTTGTAGTGCTGTTTGGTTTGCTCAGCAGCTGCTTTGTGGTCGCCATCACTTTTGTTTATGACTAAGCCATCAGCTAACTCCATAATGCCGCGTTTTATGCCTTGCAGGTCATCTCCTGCGTTAGGCAGCATGAGCACCATAAAAAAGTCGACCATAGAAGCAACGTCGTATTCAGACTGGCCTACACCGACAGTTTCTACCAGAATTACATCGTAACCGGCAGCTTCGCATAACATCATAGTTTCACGAGTTTTTAGCGCCACACCACCTAACGCGCCTGCACTAGGGCTAGGGCGAATAAAGGCATTAGCTTCGCGAGAAAGGTGTTCCATACGTGTTTTGTCGCCCAAGATACTACCACCGCGAAGAGGGGAGCTAGGGTCAACTGCTAGTACGGCAATCTTTTTACCTTGGGCGATTAAATGTTGGCCGAAGGCTTCAATGAAGGTCGACTTACCTACGCCAGGTACACCGCTTATGCCAATGCGTAGGCTATTGCCAGTATCAGGAAGGATGTTATTAAGAAGTTCTTGAGCTTGTTCACGATGACTATCTAAAGTGCTTTCAACTAAAGTAATCGCCTTAGCGAGTGCGCGGCGATTTCCTTGTTTAAGTTGTGCTAGATCGATCGTCATAGTGAGCCTTTTTTGTTAATTACCCTCCTCTGTAGGGGCGAACCTACGTGTTCGCCCGAGGAAAAGCAAATGCTAGATATAAACTAAGAATTTTAAAGGTGAGCCTGATTATCAACACAAACGTTAATCAAGGTTAACGGTTGGTCTTAAATAATATAGGGCAGACACGTAGGTCTGCCCCTACGGGCAATCGGTATATCTCTCAATTTACTTCTTCAATCGCCTTCAATACTTGCTTTACGCTCACCGGAATCTTGGTGCCTGGGCCAAAGATGCCTTTTACGCCCGCTGCATATAGTGCATCGTAATCCTGCTTAGGAATCACGCCACCAGCAACCACGATAATGTCATCCGCGCCTTCTGCTTTGAGTGCAGTAATTAAGCTAGGTATTAATGTTTTATGACCTGCTGCTTGGGAACTTACACCCACGACATGGACATCATTCTCAACGGCTTGTTTGGCGACTTCTTCTGGGGTGGAAAACATGGGTGACAAGTCGATATCGAAACCGGCATCGGCAAAAGAAGTAGCTATGACCTTAGCGCCACGGTCGTGGCCGTCTTGGCCCATTTTGCACACTAACATGCGTGGTCGGCGACCATGAGTTTCTGCAAATTTCTCGATATCATCTTGAATATGTTTCCAGTCCTCATCATTTTCATAAGAGGAACCGTAAACACCGCTGATAGTTTTAGATTGCGCCTGATAACGACCATACACTTCTTCTAGCGAGTCTGAAATTTCGCCAACGGTTGCTCTTAATCGGGCGGCCTCGATACTTAATGCCAAGAGATTACCCTCTCCGGATTTCGCTGCTTCAGTCAGTGCCGCTAGTGCTTTGTTAACGGCTGCGCTATCTCTTGATGCGCGAATTTTTTCCAAACCTTTGATTTGCGAATCACGAACCGCAACGTTGTCGACTTCAAGAATATCCAAATCGTCTTCTTGTTCAAGTTGGTATTTATTTACACCAACAATCACATCTTCACCACGGTCTATTCGAGCCTGTTTTTTCGCTGCGCTTTCTTCAATACGGAGTTTCGGAATACCTTGTTCAATGGCTTTAGCCATGCCACCGTTTGCTTCAATTTCTTCAATTAACTCCCAAGCTTTATCAGCTAAATCTTGGGTAAGGCTTTCCATCATATAGGAGCCGCCCCAAGGATCGACGACATGTGGAATACCGGTTTCTTCTTGGATAATAATTTGAGTATTACGAGCGATACGTGCTGAAAATTCAGTCGGCAGGGCGACAGCTTCATCTAAGGCATTGGTATGCAGAGATTGGGTGCCACCAAAAACGCCAGCCATCGCTTCGATGGTGGTACGAATAACATTGTTATACGGGTCTTGCTCGGTGAGCGACCAGCCAGAAGTTTGTGAGTGTGTGCGAAGCATCGAAGATTTAGGGTTTTTAGGATTAAAATCTTTCATGATTTTATCCCATAATAAACGGCCTGCTCTTAACTTGGCGATCTCCATATAGAAGTTCATGCCAAT
>JBFJZQ010000454.1:0-2293 GCA_041622015.1 Oleiphilaceae bacterium | reverse complement strand
GCTTTATTTAAGTAACGCAGACCGTCTTTCAAGTCTTGTATACCTTCGCTACGTACATCCACCCAGTCTGCCCAATGGCTAACATAGTCTTTGGGGATATGACGTAAAATTTCACCGGTCAAATGCCCGAATTTTTCTAAGGGAGAACCTTCGTGGGGCGTGCCAATGTAAAAACACTCACTGAGTTTTTTTCGCCATTCAGGCACCACTTTGGACTGAGTAGCCATGGCTTGTGCGTAACGCGTTAACAAGCCCCCCATACTAAACCCCACCAAGACTAACTGATCAATTTCGATGGGGTAGACCGCAAATAGCTTTGTCAGTAAGGCGGATAATTCGCGAGCATTTTTTTCTAAGGTCAAGCCTGTATTATAACGAAGAAAGAAAGGCGTCAGACCAAAGTCAGCTTGTAACTTAGAGCCATAATTTTCTCTTGTTCGCCCCCCTGAAATATCAAAATAGCTATCAATATAGGTATCGACATACTCTTCTAGACCAACAGAGGTTTTAGCTGTCGAAGAAGCTAAATCGGGTTGATCAAAATCCCACACTGTTTCAAGGTTAGTTAGGCCATGCACTAGAACAACCACTTTATTGGTTAATGGATAATCAACTTGATGCGCTAGATTTTCATTAAGAATGAGTGGCTTAAAATTGTCATAAAAAGCCATTTTAATCGCTAAAGGATTGTTTTGTTTTTCGAGATAGTCACCAATGACACCATTTAAAACAGAGCGACCTAAGCGCCCCCACTGTCGATGCTTGAGACTACCGGCATTCATTTCACTCTTCATATCAAAGGCACTATCAGGCAATAACGGAACTTCAGTCATACTAACCCCACTTAAAGCGAACTATAAGATTAGCAGGTTTTGAACTATGCGCTCGCTATTTCCATGCTAAGGTCTTACACATTAGCCCCTACTCTATGCTTTACAAATAGAGTATAAAAACTAAATATTCAACGTGGCTGAGCTTCCTTGCGCCCCCTCAATTAAGGTAAGCTTGGCGCGCTTAAAATTCGACAGACTTGAGGTTGTTTTTCATACATGGAACACACAAAGCTAAGGCATATTTGTATTCTCCGACTTTCGGCTATTGGCGACGTATGTCATGCCGTTGCTGCTATACAAGCAATTCAGGCAATCCATCCTGAGGCATCAATAACCTGGATTATTGGTAAGATAGAGTACAAACTGCTCGAAGGGCTTCCCGGTGTTGAGTTTATTATTTTTGATAAGTCATTAGGTAGGCAGGCGTTTAAACAGCTCAAACAGGACTTAGTCGGCAAGCAGTTTGATGCCTTACTGCATATGCAAGTTGCCTTGCGCGCGAATATCGCCGCGAAACTCATCTCCGCGAAACGCAAAATTGGTTATGACTGGCAGCGCGCAAAAGAATTCCACTCACTATTTACTAATGAGCGGATCAAGGCACAAACCCAAGCGCATGTTCTGGAAAGTTTCTTTGCTTTCGCTGAACAGATCGGTGTTCCGGAGTCTGCTAAACATCAGCTTAACTGGAATATCCCAGTTTCTCTTGAAGATCAGCAATTTGCAAAAACACATATTCCAGAGGGACAACCCGCCTTCATTATTGCGCCCTCAGCGAGTAAAGCAGAGCGTAACTGGACAACAGAAGGCTATGCCAAGCTAGCCGACTATGCCAACACACAAGGATTTAAAACCATACTCTGTGGCGGCCCCTCAGAAAGCGAAAAAAAACTAGGTGAACAAATTCAAGACTCCGCTAACACAGCTATAGAAAGTTTAATCGGTCAAACCAGCCTAAAACAAATGCTCGCCTTATTAAAAAGAGCAAGTTTAGTCATTGCTCCGGATACCGGCCCAGCTCATATGGCCGTCACACAAGACACCCCCGTTATTGGGCTTTATGCCCATTCAAACCCCAAACGAACAGGGCCTTATTTATATCAAGATTACGTGGTCGAGGTTTACCATAAGAACCTGTTAAAACAACACCATAAGTCAGACAGCCAGATACCTTGGGGAACAAGATTAAAGGGTAAAGAACTAATGAAAGAGATTCAAATTGACGCGGTGATTGAGCAGTTCGACAGAGTTTGTGCTGACTTTGACCTTCTGCCACATGCAATTAAATAACAATTTAGTTTCGATAACGGCAATCTTCTGAAAGAGGTATTTCATTTTTTTTTCGACCATGCCTCAGAGCAACAAAAAATGTCATAAAATGAACATTTCATCACAGCCTTCGATTATTTTTTCTGTATGCTAGTTAGCTTGCAATGGATTGGCTAATGCTTCGCATCATG
>JBFJZQ010000453.1:0-2301 GCA_041622015.1 Oleiphilaceae bacterium | reverse complement strand
TGTTATTACCTAGTATTTGGTCTAACAAGGAATTATTTAAAACTGTCACTATTACTTGTGCATCTAGCGCTAATAATTTACTAAACACTAATTTTAAATTACTATTATCTAATTCAGCTGTCACATCATCTATTAATACAACTGTATTCTTATCAAAGTCATCAAACAAGGTTTGCATCTGTGCTAGATACATAGCAAATACAAGTAATTTTTGTTGGCCTCTAGACAAACTTTCAGAGGCAGGCTGCCCATAAATACTTACTTTAATGTCTGCCCGATGAGGACCTGACTGAGTAAACTTTCTTTCAAGATCTTTAACTTTAGATTGAGCTAAAGATTCACTCATACTTTTTGTTTTATCCCATCCTTTGAAATAATTTACTTTGATTTCTTCATTGATAGAGAAGTATTTCAAGAAGTGGGATAAACGCAATTTGAATCGTTCGAAATAGTTAGTTCGTTCATCATGAATAAGCTCAGCAAGTTCTGCTAATTTGCTATCCCACACCTTTAATAAAATCTGATCTATTTTAGCATTTCGTAAAAGACTATTCCGCTGTTTTAAACAATTAATATAACTGTTCCAGTGCATACCAAATAATGGTTCCACGTGAAACACTCCCCAATCTAAAAACTGCCTCCGTTGAGTTGGTGCACCCGTTAATAATTCAAACGATAAAGGATCTATTAGAATAATTGGAGATAGCTTTGCTAATTGAGAAGCGCTCTTGATAGTTTCTTTATTGAGTCTTATTTGTGTTGGCAAGACGATGGATTTCTTTATACCTACATTATAAATGTCGTATTCTGATAAGGAGTTCTTTAAACTTCCAAAAAGTATAAAGTCAGTTGAGGCACTGTCACGATTAATTATATTTTCGATACGCCTGCTTCTGAATGAACGCCCAGTAGATATAAAATAACAGGACTCAAGAAAGCTTGTTTTACCAGATGCATTAGCACCATAAATCAAGTTTAATTTCGGGTGAAGGCTTACGTTTACATTAGTAATATTGCGGAAATTTGTAAGACTTAAATTTTCTATAGGCATATAAAAGAGGAAAGGTGGCTAAGCACTATAACTGCGAATTAGCCAACTAAGCTTTATTAATGAAGCATATTGAGGCGAGAGTCTACAAACATATCTAACTCGGGCGCTAAGACATGAACGTAACGATCAAAATATAGAAACTGTTTTAGTAAAAGGGCAAACTCCCGTGGGAAATGAATGCCATTATTCTCTCCTACTTTGACCATATCCATAAGAATATTATTGATATCATCTTCGCCATTAAAATCTAGCATGGCAGTATCCGGTACCATTACATCCAGCTTGTTGAATACTCTGCGAAGATCAGTTGCCAAATCCTTTACCACGACATCTTTATCAGTAACACCTATTCTGATCATGGCATCTGCCATCCCTTCAAACTCACCAATCATAATTGAAGAAATGAAGTCTGAAACAGCTTCCCAAGTTCCCGGATTAATCCGCCCCACTATACCAAAATCGATAAAACCTATTTTACCATTCTCAAGCACCATTAAGTTGCCCGCATGTACATCTGCATGAAAAAAAGCACATTGAGTTAGACTAGAAAACCAGGTATTCATAGCTGTAATAAGAGTTTTTTCTGGATCAGAACAATACCGTCGAATGGTATCCAAATCTGTTAACGGAACACCATAGAAACGCTCCATGGTGAGAATTTTTCTTGAACTGGCTTTTTTATAAACTCTAGGAACAATAACATCATCATTTTGAGTGGCGACTAAAAACTCTCTGAACTCATCTAGATTGTTCGCTTCTTTTATAAAATCACACTCTTCCATCATGGTTCGTTGAATCTCCTCAACGACGCCAGATAAAGATGTCCACGATATTTTTGGCGCAATACGCTCAATGATTCGAGCAGATACATACAGGAAGTTAAGATCCGTGAGTAGTACGTTTTCTACGCCAGGTTTTTGTATTTTAATAACGACATCTTCACCGGTAATCAATTTTGCAGCATGTACTTGGGCAATAGAAGCAGAAGCCAAAGGTTTGGTATCCACCCAAGAATAAACCGCATCTAATGGCTGTTTTAGTTCTGATTCAATAATTTTTTTTGCGGTGGCAAAGGGAAAAGGCTTTGTTTTATCCAAGCAATTTTGGAACTCTTCGACATAATCTTGCGGGAAGAAAGTCGGCGAACTAGCGATAAATTGACCTAATTTAATATAAGTAGCGCCCAATTCTTCGAACACAGTTCTAAGTAATTTAGGATTTGGTGGTCTATCACCTATTGCCCACAACCC
>JBFJZQ010000452.1:0-2311 GCA_041622015.1 Oleiphilaceae bacterium | reverse complement strand
GCAACGTTTTTGATAACACGACTAAAAATTTATTCTTTTACTGGAAATAACTAGGTCGCTATTGCCTAGATTTGAGTAATTTTCTTAGAGGAATGTGCACACCTATTTTTTACTTTGTCGCCAAAATTTATGACGTATTTGGCTCTAGCTAACGTTCTAATATTTGGAGATAATCTATGCGCCTTTCAAAAATACTCTGGCTTATTCCGATAAGCCTTGTCATGGCTACATCAACGTTAGCTCAAGATAATGTGTGCCTAACTGAAAGCCAAAGACTGAAATTCTTTGTTGAGCCACAAGATCTATCCATGCCTGATGAAGTGTCTAATGACGAAGAAGGTATACAAAATCAATTTGCAGAAGCAGAAGTGTTAAATGGTTTATTATCCTTTTTAGAGACTCGCGCAAAAACTGAACTTCAAGCCTGGGCTATAAATCAAATAAAAAGTGACCTTTGCAAAAAGAAGCAAGGTAATGCCTTATTTCCTGATACATGCGCACTGAATATCAACTCCGACGGCAGCTATGCTGATATATCCAATAGCTATGACGCCTTGGTTACTACCTTAAGAAAAGACTTTCAAAATGTTCCGGCCTGCGCGCTTAGTTATTACACTAAAAGTGATATCGCCTATTATTTTCAATCAATTTACGAGCAACATAAGCGAGGTGAACCATTAGAGCTCCTAATTTATTCTCTCGCCAACAAACCTTCATTTTATAAAAGTTGTAGTTTGGAAGGCGGCAAGTTAAATAGCAGTTGCGCTATCGTCTTGCCTGTCATACTTCATGCTACTGCACTGTTAACAAATTATATGGTGGCAAACGATCAAGACACCTATCCTGCCGCCAGAAAGCACGACTTATTTTATCAATTGCTTCAGCAACGATTGGAAGGACTCAATCAGGGCGTGGTTGATAGAATCAAATTTTCAAAAAACTTATCAAGTCAGCAAATCAAATCCTACCTAAATACCTTCAAATACTTGGTGGACTCAAATACTCAGACACTAGCCGATGAGGCTGGCCAAGTGTTTTCTCGTGAAGTCGCCGCTGAAATATTCATAGATAAGAGCGAACAAGTATATAAACAACTTTCAGTTGCTAGCCTCCTTGTAAAGCTAGGCGCCAATGGACTAGAAGAAGATATCAGCCAATATATGAATACCATACAGGCTAGCTTAATGGCCCAAGCCCACATAGAGGCCCGGGAATATACAAAAGCGAACCTAACGCTAATTCATATACTTGACTCGCTGGCCAATAAACAAGGTTGTACAAATGATGATTCTTCAAAAACCTGCCAAGCGGTGAATGGTATTGCTCGCTTCACCAAAGTGAGTGGCGCCATTGCCACCCTTGCAGAGGCAAAAAATGAAGAAGATTTTAAGCAAAAGCTTGAATCATTAACCTCGCCAATAGGCTCTTGGAAACGACGCTATGAAGGAAGTTTCTCCTCCATAAATGGATTTTTTGGTGTGGCATACGAGCATAGCGACTATGACTCCGCAGGGTTTAATTCTGCGAGCAATAGCGAAGTCAGCATATTTGCTCCCATTGGTTATCAGCATACCTGGACGAACGGCACGTTGGCATATGGCGTATACGTAAGTGTTATTGATTTAGGCAACCTTGCTAATTCCCCTGAAACGTTGACGGTTAATGGCGGTGAAATTAAATCTGATGTGGAGTCAGAGTTCGACAAAGTCTTTACGCCGGGTCTGTATTTTACATTGTCGCATCGCAAAGCCCCAATCACCGCTGGTATAGGGTATTCAGAGGGGCCTAATGGCTATCGAACATTTGTTGACTCAATGGGTGGGGAGTTTGAAGTGGATAAAGCTAGCTCAATAAAATTATTTATTGCTGTAGATCTTGCATTGTTCCCGCTGTGAGCCATCCAGTACTGATCGGATATATAGGGGCTGATTCGAATGGCGCTAAGTTAAGCACAATACTCATTAATATACCGCGCGTTGAGCCTGTCGAAACGCTTAAGAAACATGACTTTGTGGCAACCGGAACATCCCTTCGACAAGCTCAGGGAGCGGTATTTTAAGTTTAACTTAGTGCCATTCGGGACTGATTCTATTTATTTCTAAGATTATCTTAGGAGGATTCTGCAATGGAAAATGTCATCACTTATAAAATCCAGGAAGATATCGATGGGAAACTTAAAGTCTCAGCGAAAGAGGCATGTAACTTTTGGAATGAATTTATCACGCCCAACACTCCAATCGTTGTTCGAATAGGATATTACTACTCAATAAGATCATCAGTGGCAAAGGCTTGGGCATCATGGGTAAAAGGG
>JBFJZQ010000451.1:0-2320 GCA_041622015.1 Oleiphilaceae bacterium | reverse complement strand
CTATAGAGCCTAGAGAAGAAAAAACTATAGAGCCTAGAGAAGAAAAAACTATAGAGCCTAAAGAAGAACAAGCTATCGAGGCTGAAATAAAGCAAGAGGCTGCACCAGGATCGTCAGACGAAGTTTTATCCGAACACTCAGAAGCAGCTGATGAACAAGGCGTGTCTAACTCAAATCCAAAAGATTCCGACGATCATGATAAATGATAATTCAGTATCGTCTGCAATAAGTGACAAATTAAATCAATTTGCAGCATCGGTTCCTTCAAACGTTCCTGCAGAATTTAGTGGCAAGCTAACCCGCATGGTTGGGCTTACCTTAGAAGCTGTTGGCTGTAATTGTATCGTCGGGGATCGTTGTTTAATTCAGTCTGTGAATGGTTCTTTGATCGAAGCTGAAGTGGTGGGTTTTGAGGATGATAAAACCTTCTTAATGCCATTAACTGCTGCAGACGGACTAAAACCAGGTGCACTTGTGACCCCCGCAGATACCATCAGTGAAGTGGCTGTCGGTTGGGGCTTATTAGGTCGTGTATTAGATGGCGCTGGAAATGTGCTGGATGACAAAGGCCCCTTAGAGGTTGATTCCTATATACCTTTCACCGGTCGCATTATTAACCCCTTGGCCCGAGCACCCATTAGAAATCCTTTGGATGTGGGTATCAAAGCGATAAATGCCTTATTGACGGTAGGCGTCGGGCAGCGTATTGGTCTGTTTGCGGGCAGTGGCGTTGGTAAAAGTATGTTGCTGGGTATGATGACCCGTTTTACGACAGCCGACATTGTTGTGGTCGGACTAATTGGCGAACGTGGCCGAGAAGTAAAAGAGTTTATCGAAGATATTTTAGGTGAGGAAGGGCTTAAACGATCCGTTGTCGTGGCATCACCCGCCGACGATTCGCCCTTGATGCGTTTGAGAGCATCGATGCTAACCACCAGAATTGCAGAATATTTTCGTGATCAAGGTAAAAGTGTTTTATTGCTGATGGATTCCTTAACGCGTTATGCGCAAGCACAACGTGAAATCGCATTATCCGTAGGTGAGCCGCCAGCGACAAAAGGTTATCCGCCGTCTGTATTTGCCAAGTTACCGCAATTAGTAGAACGAGCTGGCAATGGAAAAAAAGGCGGCGGTGCGATTACCGCATTCTATACCGTGCTCACAGAAGGTGATGATCAGCAAGACCCGATAGCAGATGCTGCCAGAGCGATTCTAGATGGCCACATTGTCTTGTCACGAAGTCTCGCTGAAGAAGGGCATTATCCCGCTATCGATATCGAAGCATCGATCAGTCGTGTTATGCCTCATATCACCACTAATGATCATCTTCAAGATGCGATGCGTTTTAAGCAAACCTTTGCACGCTATCAGCAAGCAAGAGATCTGATAAGCGTCGGGGCTTATGTCCCAGGGTCTGATCCGCAAACCGATTTTGCTATCGACAGAATCGATAAAATGAAGGATTTTCTTAAGCAAGGTTTGAAAGATGCATCTGCTTTACCGATGTCTATTTCACAAATGAGTAGTACGATTGCGCAGGCTAAATAATACATAGCGAGACCTGTTTGATTTAAGAAAAGGAACGTGTTCATTGAAAAAAAAGTCAGAGCGCTTAAAAATCGTCCTTGAGCTTGCAGCGCGTAAAGAAAAAGCGGCAATGGATGAGCTTGCAAAAAAAAGACGTTATCGAGAGGAACAGCTGGCGCAGTTCGAAAGCTTAAAGCAGTATCATGCTCAATACTTAAATGATATGAAGCAATCGACTTCACAAGTACATGATGTGGTTAGTCTGCAAGCCAATCTGAGTTTTCTGAGCCAAGTGGATGCTGCGATTCAACAACAAGAAGGCATTTTGAAAATTGCTGAAAATGAATTTTCTGTTTCAATGAAGAAATGGTTAGAGCTGCATCAAAAACGCAAGGGTATGGCTGATCTCATTGAAAAATATCAAACCGAAGAGCTGAACTTGGCGGACAAAAAAGAACAACAACAAATAGAGTCAGATTTACTCTCCAGAAAATTTCGCCGTTAATGGTATTGTATATCTTCAGAAAATCGTATTTCTACAAAAAATTGTATCCCTTCAAATAAAAGCTGCAAACTCACTGTGCATTCTCTTGAATAGAGACTAAAGTTATTTAATCTAGTTTTGTATTCACATCTTTTTGAATTTACTCTGAAATTTGAGATAAAGCGCATGGCCTTAGCAGTAACAAATCAACCTGAGTTTATTATGACAGATTCTGATTTTGAGAAAGTCAGTGAGTTTGCATACATTTACACAGGTCTGGTGTTTGGTACGCAAAAAAAAGACATGATT
>JBFJZQ010000450.1:0-2325 GCA_041622015.1 Oleiphilaceae bacterium | reverse complement strand
GGATATAAATCCCCTAAATCATACTGTTGAATAATTTGCTTATCGCTTGTTTGGAAGAGTTTGATGCTATCCAGGAAAGGGATCGGCAGCTCCAAATAGATAGTTTGGGGTTGATCACTGATATTGTTGATATTGAATTTGAACCAGTATGCGGTATCGGTAAAACCAAAGTTAGGCGAGTTTCGCTTTATCTCTTTCCATACGGTATGAGAATTTAATACTGTCTCGATAGATTCTATGTGCGCGGGATCTTCGAGATAGAGCATTTCTGAGTTGATATAGTATTTAGCGGTGGTATCTGGATGAAATGGGATGACCGGTGTTTGAATCGTTGGGCTGGTCAAATCCTGATTATCAGCGTCAATAGCCAAGCAGCTTTGTGACGAGATAAGCAAGCACAGCAAAGCGACTAACGATATCAACGAACGCGTCATTTTATTCACCGGTACCGAGCAACCATGCATTCATAAAGAAAAACCTAAACAAGATGCTCTCAGTATAGGCAATAGTTAGCCATTGTCACGATTCGCTTGGTTTCATTATGTTACTGTTTTGTAGACGGTTTTTTATTCGATCAATTCAGATCAAGTTGCACAGGGCAGTGGTCTGAGCCCATTATGTCGTTAAGGATGTCCGCATCTTTGACTTTGTCTTTAAAAACGGAAGAAACCAAGAAGTAGTCTATCCTCCAGCCAACATTCTTTGTGCGTGCGCCTGCTCGGTAGCTCCACCAGCTGTATTTTTCTTTAGTTGGATGGATTAGCCGGAAGGTGTCGATGAAACCGGCGTCAAAGTATTGCTGAATCCCGTCAATTTCTTCCTGCATATAGCCGGCACTTTTGTTGTAGTTAGGCTTAGGGCGAGCCAAATCTATATCTTGATGGGCAACATTTAAGTCGCCACAAATCACCACAGGTTTGCGAAGCTCTAATTTTTTTAGGTAGTTTAGGAACTCTTGATCCCAGGTCTGCCGATAGCCCAGTCTTTTTAATTCACTGCCCGAATTTGGGGTATAGACGGTGACCAGAATAAACTCGGCATACTCTGCTGCAATTACACGACCCTCTTGATCATGCTCTTCTAAACCTAAATCGTATTCGACTGACAAGGGATCGATTTTGCTTATAATGGCGGTGCCTGAATAGCCTTTCTTGACCGCGGAATTACAATAAATGTGATAGCCATTTAACTCACTGAGCGCCTCAAGCACTTGGTCATCCTGCGCCTTGGTTTCTTGTAAGCAAAGCACATCGGTTTCCATGTCTGCAAAGGAAACTAGGAAATCTTTTTTCATGACGGCTCGAATACCGTTTACATTCCAAGAAACTAAACGCACAAAATGATCCTCTTTAGGGTTCTGTAGAAAAATGCTACAAATTAATAATCGGCTTTCAGCGCTGCATGTTGCTCAGGCTTCAAACGTGGCCCATATTGACTCACCACTTTTGCTGCTGCGCGGTTGGCCAGCTTGGCAGCCGTTTCAAAGTTCTGGCCACTGGTAATGGCATATAAAAATGCTCCGGCAAACATATCGCCGGCACCATTGGTATCGATGGCTTTGGCTGATACGCCTGCCACTTGTGACAGCTTAGTGCCATCAAACACCAAAGCACCTTCGGCGCCTAAGGTAATCGCAAAGGTGCGCGCGCTGGATTTTAAGGCTTCAGCCGCATCCTGAATATTGTCTGTGTCTGTCCAGCCTAGCGCTTCATCTTTATTGCAGAAAATTAAATCTACTTGCTGACCGATCATTTCTTTCAAGCCCTCGTTAAAGAATTGAACCATACCTGGGTCAGAAAGAGATAGGGCTGTTTTTACACCATGCTCTTCGGCAATTTCTCTGGCTTTTATCGCTGCGGTTTTCCCACTGGGCGAAGTAACAAGATAGCCTTCCAAATAGACGTAGTCAGAATTTATAAGTGCTTCGGTATCTAACTCATTCGTGCTTAAGGTTTCGCTGATACCTAAAAATGTGTTCATGGTACGTTCGGCATCTGGCGTAATCATAACCAGACATTTACCCGTAGTGCCTGAAGGTAATGCGATATCAGGCGTTGAAACTCCCGCGTCCTTGGTATCTTCCTGGAAAAATAGCCCATTATCATCATTCGCCACTTTGCAGGAATAAAAGGTTTTTGCACCAAAATAACTAGCCGCGATAATGGAGTTACAGGCTGAACCGCCACTTGAGCGCTTACTTCCAACCAAGTGGCTTTCCATCAAGTTTAAGAGCTCTGCTTGGCGTGCTTCGTCAACTAAGGTCATCAGGCCTTTCTCGATTTGGGCTTGTTTTAAAAAGTCATCGTTCACTTCAATTTCTGTATC
>JBFJZQ010000449.1:0-2328 GCA_041622015.1 Oleiphilaceae bacterium | reverse complement strand
CGCTGATGAGATTTTAAATCAAATTGTTTCTATTACATCACGCGACAGTGGTACTCAAACAGAAATTCATATCAAGGGTTCTCATCCATTAATTTCAACTGTATACGAACTGCCTAACCCTTCTCGCATTATTGTAGATGTAGCTGAAGCAAAGCTTGCTACCGGTTTGACAACTAACCTAGACACCAATGGCCTAGTTAGTTTAAAAACAAGTGAAATATCCGATGCAAAACCTTCCATAAGCAGACTAGAATTTTTACTTGCTCAATCTTTTCCTTATACTACTGCTCAAGAAGGTAATGAAATTATTCTTTCAATCGACACTAAAGAAGCAAAAGAACTTTCTGAAAAACATGCTTCCTCACCAACTCAAGCCATCCAGTTGAATGAAATCAACGTCCTTACTAAACCTGGAAAAACAATAATTCAGCTACAAACCAATAGCGAGATTAAGGATTTCACACATGACGTGTTAAATCGAAAAGAATCATCACCACCTCGGCTCTATATCGATATCAATAATATCTCAGCAAATGAAGCCGTAGCAAAAGAACAAGTTGTTGGCACTTCCTTGGCCAAGATTCGTGTAGCTAATCGTGGTTCTGGCCTTAGGATAGTTTTCGACTCTGCATTAAAGTCGATGTTCCCATTCAAAATCGAACAATTAAAAAATGGCATCGAGGTTATCATCGACGAATCGCCGGCAAAAGATCAAGTCGGCAACCTCATCAATCAAAAAAAAGGTATAGAAAGTCAGCTTCCTGAAATCGATCCATTGGAGGCAAAGTTATCGCCACAAGCCAAAGAACAACAAATGCAGGATGCATTTAATTTTTCAGGATATAATAAAGAAAGAATAACCGTCGAATTCCAAAAAATGGACCTGCACAATGTCTTCAATTTTTTAAGGCAGGTGAGCGGCGTCAATATCGTTGTCGATGAATCAGTGCAAGGATCCCTTACATTGGTGCTTGATGATGTGCCTTGGGATTTTGCTCTTGACATCATACTCAATCTCAAAGATTTGGAAAAAGAAGAAAGGTTCAACACTTTGGTTATATACCCCAAAGGTAAAGGCTTTAAATGGCCCGAACAAGTTCAAACTAACTTGAGTTTTGAAACTGACTCCGATGTGATTGGTCAGGAAGCATTAATCATCAAACAGATGGAAAGACAACCGCCGGAGGTTCTGGAAGCAAAAAAAATTATGTCTGCAGCACGTGAAGCTGAAAAGCAGGAAAATTTCGAAACGGGAATACAACTTTACGAGCAGGCATTGGCAAAGTGGCCAAATAACAGTAAATTGGCAAATAAAATTTCCTCTATTTACCTAGTTCATCTTCGCCAAAATGCAAAAGCTCTTTATTATGCGGAAAAGGCTCTTGGAATTGATAAAAACAATACCTCAGCCTCACTTAATGCAGCGATAGCTTCTGCCAACATGCGCGACAAAATCAAAGCTCTTGAATATTTTGACCGAAGCACCAGCGGAAAAAAACCTTCAAAAGAGGCACTATTAAGTTACGCTGCGTTCAGCGAAGAACATCATGAATATGCTGGAGCACTCAGAATCCTCGAAAAACATCACCGACTTTATGGAAACGATTTAAACTCCATGGTGACCAGTGCCAGAATCTATGACAAGATGGGAAAACGCGGGCAAGCTACAGAAAAATATCAAGCTATTTTACTGTCTGGCTTTCGAATTCCACCAGATTTGGCAAAATACATTAAAGGCCGTGTCGCACTTAAACAGACCATGTAATCAGGCGCTTGAGACCGTTTGAGAGGAAAAACAATATGAATTTAGGTAAATTATTTGTAGCTTTGTCTCTTGCTTTGATGCTTTCCACCATCACGTCCTGTGGTGCAAAGAAACATAATAAAGACCAAGGCACCCCTGAAGTAACGTCTAACAAAGAAACAGCCATACCCCAGCCCGTACACCCACCTCAGCTTCCGATACGGTATCAAACACCCAGCTATATGACTGCCAATGAAAGTGCAGACATAGATCTGGGTGATGAAACTGAGGAATATCAAATCAAAGTTGGCGCTACCATCAGATCAACAGGGGGACCACAACCTCTATGGGATGTCATGAAACGATTGGCAAACCTCAAAGGTATGACTGTTAGTTGGGCAAGTGATGTTAATCAAAATGCTTTTGTAGATGTCGACATTGCAGCAAGCGATGATTTTTTCGAAGCTATTACCAATCTCCTCAGGCAAGCTGATTATTTTCATGAAGTTCAGGGACAGACTATTATTGTTAAATATAAAGATACTAAAATGTACAAAATTGGCATCCCTGCCATGAAAGGTGGT
>JBFJZQ010000448.1:0-2330 GCA_041622015.1 Oleiphilaceae bacterium | reverse complement strand
AATTAATTTTAGAAACTTTGGCGCTACGTCTATTCGTTACACCATGTATACCTTAGTAAAGGATTTACGTGATAAAACGCTAGAAGAACTAAATGCGATATTGGTAAGCAAGCTAGACGGTATGGATGAGAAGTGGGACGCGTTCTATCACTTCCGGCTTCATGGGCAAAACAAAGTTTTTGTTAAATACTTGTTGTCTCGATTGTCTGGCTATGTAGATGAGCTTGCTGGTGAGAGTACTAATTTTGTTAACTACTATCATAAGTCAGCAGGAAAACCTTATGAGATTGAACATATTTGGAGCAAACATTATGTTGAACACAAAGATGAATTTGAGCAGCAGCATGACTTTGAAGATTACCGTAATCGTTTGGGTGGCTTAGTGTTGTTACCTAGGGGTACTAATCAATCTTACGGTGATAAATCTTATGCAATTAAGAAGGCGCATTACATTAAGGAAAACGTATTGGTTAAGTCATTATGCCCTCTCGCGTATGAAAAGAATCCGAATTTTAAAAAGCTAATGGATGAGCATGATTTACCCTTTGAACCACATGATGCATTTAATAAATCAGATCTAGAAAAGCGACAAACTTTATACCAAACGCTTTGTGAAAGAATATGGACATTAAACGGACTGGCATAAATATTGAAACCCTAATACAGAAAACAATACATTAATGCAGAACCATCCTGCCCCAGTGGACAGAACAATTCACTTAACAAAGCTAGCAGGCCCAGTCACTGGTTCGAGTCCAGTCGGATGAGTCATAAAAATCAAAGACTTAGAGCAAATCTAGTTGCTTCAGTTACCTAATGATGGGAGCCTCAAGTTATCGCATTCACCATGATAGAGATCAACCCTCTTGTAATAATAGGCGCCCTACACACTATCTAAAAAAACATTCTACTATTCCATCAGCCGAGAAACGCTTCTTCGAAGATATTAACCCACTCGACGCATAGTGACAAACTTCGCCCATTCTGTCTTTGCATATCCCTTGCAAACTTCTCTTTTTTGACCATGTCGTTAAAGAATTCATCTTTAAGAAATATACGCGTTGCATTTGATACAATATGTCCTGCATCAACACCCAGTTTCATGGCGCTTGCCTTTTCCTGATCCCAGCCCTGCTTCTCCATAAACATTTGGTCATATATCGCATCAAAGATTTCTGGAATTTTTGTGTAGCTCTGAATCAGATATTCAAAATCAATAGCATCTTTCGCTCGTAATGTAATATCACGATCCATCCAGGCGATCAATTTAAGTATACTCATACCCGCTGGAGAAACAACCCGGATAACCATGTCCGGTTCCTCGCTAATTTGCACCTCTAGCGAATATTTAAAAGCTTCTGAAAAGCCGAGCACATTCATGACCACATCATGCTTAGGAGGCCAACTAATATTGCTATCGTTATCGGCAATATTACCAAAAGGCACGATATCAAATTCCCAAGTCAATCCTTCTGTGTCCTCGTAGTTAAGACGGTGTTTTATGCGCGCATCGTGTTTGTAGCCCACGTTTATAAGACTATCTCTTAGGGCGTTAAAATCATCCCAGCTCGACACATTAATGCCGAAATCAATATCTCGAGTACCGCGTTCTATTGATGATCCATAGCCATGCACCAGCACTAAATCTCTAGCCATAGCGCCGACGACAATAAAATCAATACCTAGTTTTCCAGCATGGAGAGACATGTCAGCATATAGTTTGACTACACTCGCAGGTAGTTTTCCAGTGATATTAACGCAGGTATTTTTCACGGATTCTATTCGCTACATCTAAGTTACGCGGGTCACCAGTTTCTACCAGATCTGCATAAACGAGAACTGGGTGTACTAATTCCGTCGCCCTATCTGTATTTTTTTCTTGCTCCCAAAAAGGCTCGATCAATTCAACACGTATTTCAGGTTGTTCATTCGGCACTATTTTTCGCAACCTTCCAACCTGTAGCAATTTCGTTATATTTAACTTATTCAGATAGACTACGGCATTTTTTGGGTTTAGATAATTTGTGTATTTTGCTGCTGCCACCTCACCCCCCCAAAGCGCATCAAATTCCGTCAGATCAACACCCCTCCACCACTCTGCATTATCAGTTGTAAATGTCCCTATTTTTTGTTTTTCTCTTAGCTTGTACGGGTAATCTTCTACCCACTTCTCGAGAAGTAGGTCGAAATCAGCTAGCTCACGCGCCCCATTTTTTACGCCTTCAAGAAGAAAACCTTGTGTCATAAGGTCGCGTATAACCCAGCCGACTGTTCCTAATGCCACCTGGGCTCGCCTAGCAATTTCCCGATACGGCTTATTAATCACTCTT
>JBFJZQ010000447.1:0-2358 GCA_041622015.1 Oleiphilaceae bacterium | reverse complement strand
TGCGATTATCGCGCTTAGTAATATCATGTTATTTAGGCTAGTTGATGATCTGTTAATAAGGCGTTCAAAAGTAACGGTTTTGCCCTATTTGATTGCGGTCACTCCAATTATGGCGTGGTTTGTCTTTGGCATGATCGTCATTCAAAATTGGGATATACAAATAGCGCAGTCAAAGACCATGCGTATCGGTATTGTGCAGCCAAATGAAGTACCTAGCTTGGAAAAATCAACGCCCTATCCGGGTTATAGCAGGGCTTATCCACCCGAGATGGCGATGACTGAGAGGCTAAGCAAGGCTGGAGCAGAGCTTGTAATATGGCCGGAAGCGAAATACAAGGCATACCTAGACCAGCCTCATGTTGCTAAGGCTTATCAGCATCAACTTAAGCCCTTGAATGCCCTTTTAGTTTTCCAAGATATCGAGCACATAGCAGTATCAAAGCAGAATGCTACCCCGCTACAATATAATACTGCCTTGATGTTAGATAAGGATGGCCAGCAATTGGGTCAATATCAAAAGATGAAACGTATAGCCTTTGGTGAATACGTTCCTCTGGTCAGTGATGTTCCAGTATTAAGGTCATGGGTAGAAGATTTTTTTGGTAAGTTTCTTAATGAAATGGAAAGCGGTAAAGCGCATAAGGTTTTTGAAGATAAAAAAATAAACATCATTCCGCTAATTTGCTATGAAGTGATGTTTCCAGAGTTTGTCGCCGAAGCAGTTGCTAAGGTAAAGACAGAAAGTGAACTTGGTAAGCTTTTAGTAGGGCTATCAAGTAATGGTTGGTTTGGTGCAACACGTCAGCCTTATCAGCACGTTAATGCTTCGATACTTCGGGCTGTTGAGAATAGGCTGCCTTTAGTGCATGCCGTTAATAACGGGCCATCGATCGTAGCACTTCCAACTGGTCGGATTATTTTCATCTCAGACTATCATCGAACTGGTGGTTATATTGTCGATGTCCCTTTTGTAGGCAATTCTGATAGAACTTACTTTAGTTTATACCCCAGACTGTTTGTGTTTGGAGTTTATGGAGTCTTGCTACTGATTGTTATCTTGTCGTTCAGGGGACGAAAGAAAAGGCTTAGCTAAGCTCATCTAAACTGATCTCAAGTGTTTTGAGGCCATCTCTTCCTGATACCTTTACCTCGTACATCATTTTGTCTGCTTTCGCGAGCAAACGATCAATAATCTGTGTGGGCGTGTCCTTTGATGGCTTTGAGCAATCTATGCTGATTAAGCCAAAGCTAGCGGTGACTGTTATGACTTTATCATCAGCTTTAACTTCTATTTCTTGAAGCGCCCTGTGTAGTCTAGAGGCTAACAGTTGCGCCTGAGATGCTTCTGTGGCGTGAAGCAATATAACGAACTCTTCGCCACCATAGCGACAAACGAGCTCACCATTACGGCAGAGTTTTTTACTAACAGCAGCGACTTCCTTTAGAACCAAATCACCGCCGGAATGACCGTAGGTATCATTGATTTCTTTGAAATGATCCAGATCAAATAATAATAAAGAAATTGGGCGCTGATGACGAATGGCATTTGCCACTTCACTCATAGCTGACTCTGTAAATGCGCGTCTATTTAGCAGGCCTGTTAGGTAATCCTCTCGGGCTAACTTTTTAAGTTTATTCTGGCTCGCCTCTAATTCGGCAGTACGTATTTTTACTTGTGATTCAAGTTCGTGGGTGAGTGTCTGGAGTGCAATTTGTTGCTGCCAATCCTTTACCAAATAGATAACGAGTGACGCTAAGGTAAAGAGTAGGAGCCCCCACTGGCCTGCACGACCAATCCAGGCAATTAAGGCATGAGCGGTCAGCATATCGAGTAATAGTGCTGTGAATAATGCGAGGATGCCTGCAATCATCAAACTGCCGGTAATACCTTCTTGATAAAATTGTTTTGTACAGCCTGAGATAAGGGCTAATACTAGAACAATAAATAAAACATCAAAATAAGGATAAGCGCTAATAAAGTTGAATGTAGTGAATATAGATAAAGCCGCCACTCCTAAGGTAAAGGCAATGCTTATGACTAATACAATCCGGGCCACCAAGGGGGGCTTTTCTTTTAGCCAGGATAAAATAATGATGGCAAGAAATGCTGGAATTAGGAAGTAACTAAAAGCCGCAATATAGCGCCACATTAGGGGTTCAAATAGCACAACTTGGCTGAGTTCATTTTCTGCAAACATCATGATAGCGAGGTTAAAGGAAAGAAGACCGGTTGAAAAAGCAACAACCTTGTCTTTTTTTATGATTCCCATGATGGTGCTGATAATGCCCACCAGAAGTATAACTAGTATGAACGATAACCCAGTTAGACCACTTTTATAGACGCTGTTCAACAGGCTG
>JBFJZQ010000446.1:0-2368 GCA_041622015.1 Oleiphilaceae bacterium | reverse complement strand
TAGAGCATGCAAGGGTTGAGCTTGAAAGTGCCCGCCGCGAAGGTGATTTAGGTCGGATGTCTGAACTGCAGTATGGGAAAATTCCTGAGTTAGAACGCCAACTTGATATGGCAAGTCAGGCAGAAATGATGGGCATGACCTTGCTTAGAAATAAAGTGACTGAAGAGGAGATTGCTGAAGTTGTTTCCAAGTGGACAGGGATTCCTGTTTCCAAGATGCTCGAAGGGGAGAGAGAAAAACTTCTACGAATGGAGGAATCTTTGCATGAGCGTGTTATCGGGCAATCGGAAGCTGTCGTTGCTGTATCAGATGCTGTCAGGCGTTCGCGGGCGGGTTTATCTGATCCAAATATACCGAATGGTTCATTCTTGTTTTTAGGTCCAACTGGTGTGGGTAAAACGGAGTTATGTAAGTCATTAGCTAGTTTTTTGTTTGATACAGAAGATGCTATGGTTCGTATCGATATGTCAGAGTTTATGGAGAAGCATTCTGTTGCTCGTTTAATTGGCGCACCACCAGGATATGTCGGTTATGAAGAGGGTGGTTATCTAACAGAAGCTGTAAGGCGGCGCCCTTACTCTGTCTTGCTTTTGGATGAGGTCGAGAAGGCGCATCCTGATGTCTTTAATATTTTATTGCAAGTATTGGAAGATGGACGTTTGACTGATGGCCAAGGTAGAACAGTAGATTTTAGAAATACGGTTATTGTCATGACGTCTAATCTTGGATCGGAAACGATTCAGAGTATGAGTATGGAAGAAGAGGGTTATGAAAATATTAAATCTGCGGTAATGGAGTCGGTCAATGCTCATTTTCGACCAGAGTTTATAAACCGCATAGATGAAGTTGTTGTGTTTCATGCCTTGGGTGCAAGCCAGATTCAAGGTATCGCTAAAATTCAACTAGCAGGTCTGAATAGGCGTTTAGAAGAGCAGGAACTCGTGCTGAAGTTTACTGATGAAGCAATGGATAAGCTTGCAGAAGCTGGCTTTGATCCTGCTTATGGTGCAAGGCCTTTAAAGAGAGCTATTCAGCGATGGGTGGAAAATCCCCTTGCACAACAGATATTGTCGGGCGATTATGTTTCTGGAGATACGATCTTAGGTAAAGTCGAAGGTGACAAGCTAGTTTTTGCTAAAGAAGTATAATTTTTAGCTTAATTTGCCTTCTCTATAAAATGTAAGGCCGACAAATGAATGGGGTTAATCATTTATTTGTCGGCCTTTTTTTGAATTTCTAAGTGTTGTGCTTAGTAAATATCTTCAGGTGAAATTGTATAGATATCATCTGTGTTTGAGTTAGACGGGGAGTCAGTCAGCTTTTCGATCGGTGCGTTTTCCTTCCTATAAATTTCAAACATCGAGTTAGGCGCACCAGGTGGCGCTATTTTTCCAGTCTCTTTATCGATTCTTGCAGTGACTATGCCTTCAGGTTGAAGCATGTGGGCTGATGGTTGGCCTTTCAGAGCAACAGCCATAAAATCTAACCATATAGGTAGCGCGGTACTCGCTCCATATTCTCGTCTTCCTAGAGAAGAGGGTTGATCAAAACCGACCCAAACAGTTGTCTGAATTTGTGTATTGAAACCCGAAAACCATGCATCTTTTTGATCGTTAGTTGTTCCCGTTTTACCTGCTAGGTCTGTTCTGTTTAAGCTGCGAGCTCGCCTGCCTGTTCCAAGTGAAATAACATCTTTCAGCATGGAGTGAAGAATGTATATATCGCGTTCATCTGCTATGCGCTTAGCGATAGGTGGTTTTTTTGGTACTAATTTGTTGTCTGTTAGTTCAGTAGTAGAAGTGTCATCTGGTATGTTTTCTCGGCAGCCTGGGCAAATTGTCTTTGGTAGTGATTTAAAAATAACATTGCCTTCGTAGTCTTCTATCCGTTCAATTAAGAATGTATCAACGTCATATCCGCCATTGGCAATTCTGCTGTAGCCTGCGGCTAATGTCAGTGGAGTGAGTGAAGCGTTACCTAAAGCCAGGGAGAGATCTCTGGGAAGGTCTGCTCGATTAAAGCCAAAACGTTTTGCTGTTTCTAGCGCGTTGCTTACGCCGGTTTCTTGAAGTAGGCGAATTGAGACGAGATTGCGTGAATTATATAAGGCTTGGCGGATTCTTGTGGGTCCATAAAACTTTCCACTCGAATTTTCCGGGCGCCATGTGGCTTCAAGATTTTTATCATCAAATACAATGGGGGCGTCATTTATGAGTGTTGATGCAGTTGTTCCATTTTCTAGTGCGGATAAATAAATAAATGGTTTGAAGTTTGAGCCAGGCTGGCGTTTGGCTTGGGTCGCTCTATTGTAATGACTTAATGAGAAATCATAGCCGCCAACAAGCGCTTTGATTGCCCCGTTTGAGGG
>JBFJZQ010000445.1:0-2380 GCA_041622015.1 Oleiphilaceae bacterium | reverse complement strand
TCGCCATAAAAATCGATGCCGTAATTGGCGGGGTCAAAAAGTACTACATCATGACCCATTGAACGATATACATTGGGCTGTGTCGTTAAATAGGCAGACATAACATCCGCGGTACCTTTTATCAGCGCCATGTTGTCGAAGTTATGCTTTATATAGGTGTAGTCCTTTTCAGTTATGCCAATCATCGAGAGCATTGTGAGCAGGGGGGCGTCATCGACACCTCGTTGAAACATGATTTTTTTACCCACTAAATCAGTGATATTTCGGATGCCGCTATCCGCCATCGACATAAGAACCAGCGGGCTATGCTGAAATACGGTGGAAGTTACGACAACGGGTTTGTCCAGCAGTCGCTGCAAAACAATGCTTGAGTCTGCCACGCCATATTGGGCGCGTCCTTCCAGAACATCGTCTATCGCAGAGGTTTTAGGGTCACGCTGGCGAATGGTGACATCAAACCCAGCCGCTTCATAAAAACCTTTATGTTTCGCCGCATAATAGCCCGCAAATTGAAATTGATGCATCCACTTTAATTGCAAAACGACAGATTCATTTTCTTTTGCTGCGGCATACCCAAAGGTACTAACAAAGAGCAAAACGATGATTAAACTTTTTAAACGCATGTATTCTTTTCCTGAAATTTAATTCAGTGATTGTGAATAATCAATTTTGAAAGAGTTTAGTGATGCCATTAGACACATTAAACCTTCTATTAGTTTCGACCACATTAATAGAAATGCAAATGTTTAGGCTAATTAGTGAGTGATGTTAAAAAATATTGAATCGATAAAGTAGGGCAGAACGAGTTTACTTTCCTGTTGAGCTGGCTATTTCTCTAAGCACTTTCTCAAAAACCTCAACAGGCTGCCCGCCGCTTACCAGGTGTTTCTTGTTCACAATAACCGCAGGCACAGAGCTAATTCCGGCAGACTGAAAATGACGCTGTAAATCACGTACATCTTGTTGATATTCATTTGACTTTAATATTTCCTGAGCTTTCAGCCTATCTAGACCTACACGTTCCGATACATCGAGCAATTGTTGTTGATCGCTCGGGTTACCGTTTTGCTTGAAATATAAATCGAACAAGGCGAGCTTAAGTTCGGTTTGTTTATCGAATGATTTTGCCCAATGTAATAACCTGTGTGCATCGAAGGTATTATAAATTCTGCCACCACCGCGGTTTCCAAATTCATAACCCAGTTCGTGCCCGCGTTGATTAATCATCGCTCTGTTCTGCTCAGATTGTTCAATGCTGATACCGTATTTCTCGGTAAGGTGCGCGGTAATTTCCTGTCCTTCCATAGGCATGTGCGGGTTTAGCTCAAACGGCTGCCAAGTGATGTCTGCTGAAATATCTGGTGCTAGTCTAATCAATGCCTGCTTCAAAGCTTGATACCCAATAATGCACCAAGGGCAGGAAACGTCGGACACGATGTCTATTTGAAGGTGTTTGCTCATAGATACTCACTAACATTAAGTCGATAACAAAGCATAGGTTTCTTCTTGATATGCCCAAGATTGTCTTTGAAATACACTACTTCCCAATAAGGCCTTAATTCTATATGGAACGCAACAGCGACCAAGGTTACCATACACGCTTTATTAAGGTGTGTTTATAGGCAAGTTCATTAACTATTGAAGGTTTATGCTTGCCTATACACATACTATAGGACATTTTAAATGAAGGCATTACATCACTTTGTCATTGTAGGCGGTGGCGCTGGCGGGCTAGAGCTGGTCACAAAACTGGGGGATACATTAGGTAAAAAAAACAAGGCCAGAATTACCTTGGTCGATGCAGTTCAGACGCATGTCTGGAAGCCCTTATTGCATGAAGTGGCCGCTGGCTCCCTGAATTCAGATTCAAGCCAGGTAGATTTTCGCGCCCACGCCCAACAGCATAATTTTGAATTTCAGTTAGGCCGTTTATGTGGTCTTGATCGCGCCAAAAAGTCTATTCAACTTGCAGCAATTGTTGATAATGCAGGGACTGAAGTGGTTGCTCAACGAAGCATACATTACGACACGCTTGTGATTGCGGTAGGTAGTACCGCCAATGATTTTGGCACAGAGGGCGCGGCAGAACACTGCTTATTTCTTGATAGCCTTAAACAGGCTAGAAACTTTCATACTTTACTACTCAATGCTTTTCTTCAGAAAGAATTTCAGTCCGATCCTGAAGCAAGAAAATTATCCATTGCAATAGTCGGTGCGGGAGCAACAGGCGTAGAACTGTCTGCAGAGTTACGTTTTGCTTCCAGACAAATGAAATACTACGGCATGCACCATATAACAGCGGATAAAGTACAACTTAAAATTATTGAAGCAGCGCAAAGAATCCTGCCTGCCTTACCTCAACGATTGTCAGAAGCTGCCG
>JBFJZQ010000444.1:0-2386 GCA_041622015.1 Oleiphilaceae bacterium | reverse complement strand
GTTTTAATATGACTTTGGCTGGTGAACCCTGAATAATGACATCCGGTTTATAGCGTCTGCTGACGGTACTGTTCGCCACAACGATACTATTATCAGAAATCTGTGCACCGTCCAAAATAACGCAACCCGCCCCAAGCCATACATTATTTCCAATTTTAATACCTTTCGAGCTACTCCCCTGATCTTCAAGGTGAACATCTTTCTGATCGTGTATGTAGTTAATGCCGACGATACTGACGTTGGGCCCGCAAATAAAATTATCACCGATTTCGATACCGCCTTCGCCCGTGGCCACAAAACAGTTAGTCGCAAGCCCACCCCTGTCACCCATTTTAAACACGCCATCGCTCGCCTTTACTTTAGTAAACGAGGAAATTACACAGCCTTTACCCAGAATGAGTTTGCTTGATAAATCAACCTCGGCCTTGGTACTTATCTTCGCGCCGAATTTCAGTAAGTAGTAGATAGAAATAACAATCTGTGGCAACAAAAATCGCTTAAGCAATTTTATTGTCATGGAAGTAGATTTCATCTCTGCTCCTTGAGATTAAGGCCATTGAGTATTAAGACCATGTTGAAAATACCTCTCCCGTTCATAGCAAAGCTAGCAAACGCTATTTTTCTGAGGCTGATTGTATAAGGCATGACAAGCTGAAAGTTATATGCAGCTGGCTAGTGTCATCAAGGTACAATTTTTCCTTTAATTTCCTTTAATTTCCTTTAATTTCCTTTAATTTCCTTTAATTTCCTTTAACTTCGCTTAACTGCCTTTAACAAGACATAAGAAACTAGGTATTTTAAGGCTAGCTAGACAGGCATTAAATAGGTAAAAACACCAATTTTCATTCACATGACGTTCTGGGGATTTAACCTAAGCAAAGCCGTCAAAAAACTCTATTAGACAAAAAGAAATAGGCTATTGCCCCCACTTTGCATGCTGTGATTTAATTAGAAAAAACTTACATAGCCTGTGCTCGGAGTTTACTTTAACCAAGAGTTGTTATTTATAACCAACAAGGATGTTGCCATATGTTCCGTTATCCGTACTATAATTTTAGGAGTTTCGTTAAGGCAAAAATATGCCAAGTACATGATGCTGTCGAGTACTCCACGAAGCACCCCTACACCCTGCTAAAACAAGAAGCTACTACCTCGACTCTTAACTTCATAAAAAAAACTTGCCCGCGAGCTACTGGTTGCCGAAGTCCTCGCCAGCTAATTGACATAGCATTACAGAATGTCAGTATTGAAGATGGCTTGTATTTAGAATTTGGGGTTTTCAAAGGCCACTCTATCCGTTATTTAGCGAGCAAGCTGCCTAACAAAATAATCTATGGCTTTGACTCATTTGAAGGCTTACCAGAAGCTTGGGCACATCACGCTAAAGGGGCATTTACTCGAGAAGGCAAACTGCCAAAGGTACAAGATAACGTCAGACTAATTAAGGGCTATTTTGAAAACTCCATCCCAAATTGGGTAAATGCCAATCAGGGTAATATCGCCTTCATGCATATTGATTGTGACCTAAAATCATCAACCCAAACAATTTTTGAGCGTCTCGCAGATAGAATAGTGCCGGGCACGGTAATCGTTTTCGATGATTATTTTAATTTCCCATCATGGCAGGAAGATGGACATGCTGTATTTACGGCTTTTATGAATGAAAAAGGCTGGAAAGTTAATTATTCAGCTTACGCATTTAAAGAACTGGCCGTTCAAATCGCTTAGCTATCAAGGCCACGCGTCTTTATTAATGATGAATAAAAAACATGTTGAAGTGGATAAGGGCTAAACCTTCTATCCTCTCGGCACAAGTATCCCTGAGTTCCTAAGGATAATGGAGTTTTCTGAATCATGATCACTTGCGCTTTACATAAACTTGCAAACACCTGCTTGATAATTTTTTCAATTGCGACTTTTAGCTTGCTGCCTCCTACGAGCCAAGCAAACATCCACGAACTTGTTCAATCATCGCAAACCGTCAACATATATGACTTCATAGAACTAGCATTACATGTTACGCCACCAAAAGGGAATGTATTTTATGACGCTCAAGTAAGCGCTTTTATTACGCATGAATCTGGCGAAGAATTTTCTGTGACTGGTTTTGCAGACAGCTATGATGGTAGCCTTTATAAACTGCGGATCGCCCCTTCCAAAATAGGCAATTCATCTTATAAGGTCACTTATACGACACCCCAGGGCAGCTTCTCAAAAACAGGCTCCTTTAAGGCGCTACAAGGCAATAACCCTGGCCCCATACGCATCAACCCTAAACACCCTCATCATTTTATATGGGACAATGGCTCACCTTATTACCCATTAGGAACAACCGCATATGGCATAGCGGGCTTATCAAACATGGAGGGCATTCATAGGAGCATTG
>JBFJZQ010000443.1:0-2404 GCA_041622015.1 Oleiphilaceae bacterium | reverse complement strand
GATACCGTCCATTTTTTGAGTAAATACCAACGAGCTAAGCGTGAAAAGGGTTATAACAGCGAACAAGCTGTAGCTTATGCCTTTGCCACTGTCGGCACCGCATTGTGGGTGACGACATTTGTCTTAGTGGCAGGTTTCATGGTCTTGGCATTATCCGAATTTAATATGAATGCGCATATGGGAATCTTTACCGCGACAACGATCAGCTTGGCTTTAATATTTGATTTTATCGCGCTGCCAGCGCTTTTATTGAAGGTGGATTCTAATACACCTCGAGACAGTGTAAAACGTTCTTCAGAATGACAGCAGGCTTCTCTAGTCGCCTTTTTAATATCTTAAAGTGACTTGTTCAGTTTATATGATTCGTCTACGAATGATCCAAACTACCTGCACGAACGTAAACTTATTTATAACGCAACTGCTCAGGAATCAACGATGAAGCTAAGATTATTCTACGATGGTTATTGCCCTTTATGTGTGGCTGAGATGACTAAATTAAAGGCTTATGATCGTGATGGAAATTTGTCGCTAGAAGATATTCAGCACGCTGATTTTAAAGAGCGATTTCCCGACTTATGCTGGCAAGACTTAAATGATCGTATTCACGGTCAATTAAGTGATGGAACAATCATTACAGGCTTGGATGTCACCTATTTGGCTTGGAAATATGTTGGCAAAGGATGGGTGTATGCGCCTTTGAGGTGGCCGATACTTAGGTGGTTTGCAGACGGATTTTATAACTTCTTTGCGCGTCATCGCTACACGATTTCTTATTTATTAACCGGTAAGAAAAGATGTGACTCATGTACTTCATCTTGTTCCATAAATAAAAACTAATGGTTTAAAGCCAAGAGTATTTTATGTCTGCACTTTCTTCAAAAAAACAGCGAGCATTGGTAATCGGTAGTTCCGGCGGTATTGCTCAAGCGGTCGTGAAGGCTTTGCTTGAAGAAGATGAGTATGAAAATATATACACCGTATCCCGTTCTGCCGATGTTCTAAACGATGAGAGAATCAAACATTTTCAAGTAAATAGTGAGGATGAATCAGAAGTGCAGGCAGTTTGTCATCAGTTTCAAGATGAAGGTGTTTTCTCTCTAATAATATGTTGTATCGGCACGCTTCATGGCGGGGAAGGCGACAAACAATTCAGGCCAGAAAAACGTCTCGAAAGTTTAAATACACAATCCATGTTGCGCTACTTCCAGGTTAACACCCTTGCTCCCATGAATTGGTTGAAAAATATCGTCACGTTGGTACCTAAAGACCAAACCAGTCATGTTGTGTTTTTCACTGCACGGGTTGCGAGTATTGAGGATAATTATTTAGGTGGTTGGTATGGTTATCGGGCAAGTAAAGCGGCCTTGAATATGCTTATTAAAACGGCACAAGTAGAGTTAGCTCGACGTTCTCCGAAGGCGATTTTAGTCAGCTATCATCCAGGTACAGTCGATACTAAACTTTCAAAACCTTTCCAGAAAAATGTACCTGAAAAAAAGCTATTTCAGCCAGAATTTACCGTGGCGCAACTGTTAAGTCTTTTGCCAACACTAACACCCGATAGCGCACCACATTATATTGATTGGCAGGGCAAAACCATTCCTTGGTAATTTCAAAGGGTGAATCTGGGTATGTTGAGCTTTTAATTATTTATCGTTCAAGTACTTTTTGATAACATTCGCCGCTTCTTATTTTCCCTCTCTTTAAAAAGGACTTTATTAAATGAATAAAATAGCGGTAGGTCTGGTTATATTCTCATGTTCACTCTCTTCTTCGATGCTTCTTGCAGGTGAGTTGCTTCAGTCTAAAAGCAGTGGCCCAAAAATTTTCTTTGGGGTTGATTACTTTGACGGCGAAACAAATCTAGATCGGGACCACTCTACTATAGGAAATGTTGATTTTGATATCGATGTGACGGGCTACAGAATAAAGCTTGGCGTTCAAGCCCAAGAGAATCTTCGTGTGCAAGGCTTTTTCAAAGTTGAAGATTTAGATAAAGAAATTTTTGCATTATCCTCCGATGGCAAAATATATGGTATTGGCGGAGAGGGGCAGTTAATGCTGCCCATTAACCCAAACTTTTCCCCCTATGTCTTAGGAGGAATAAGCGCTGACTTTGCTGAATTGGATGACCCAGGTGTCGAATATTCAGAAGAGACCATCAATGGTATTGCCTTAAAGGCAGGAGTAGGTGCCCTCTTGAAGTTCAATGAGCATATCGAATTACAATTGGGCTGGAATATTCAATACAGAACTTGGCAAGATATTGAGTTTGATGAGTCAGGAAGCATAGAGCTAGAACAAGAAGATATTTCTCAAACCTACATGGTCGGTTTGAACTTTTTCTTTTAAGTCTTCGTTAGTTAAAAGAAAGGCCAATAAACAATTTTCGCTTATTGGTCTG
>JBFJZQ010000442.1:0-2411 GCA_041622015.1 Oleiphilaceae bacterium | reverse complement strand
CTCCAACCGGAAACCACAATCAAATTGATCAATGGCTCCGAAAGCATGCACTTCAAAAAGTAGAACGGAACATTGGTTTGAGGTGCCACATCACATTGAACCTTAAACGGAGAAAGACCCAATTAAGAAGAATGGCTCCCTATCATATGTTTTTCATGCCGTATAACGCTGCCTTAAACGGTGTAGTGATATTGGCGGTTTTGCTGCGTATTTTTGCAGCAAAGGTGCCAATATTACGGAATCCGTTTGAAGGCCTTGTTAGAAGCCCTTTTGGTTTTAGTTAAGCATTGCAAGGTTTATGCAACCTTAAAACGACCTAGAACAATCATTAAAACCCAAACAGAACACCAATGATTTTTACTCAGTTTCAATCCCACAGAGTTTAAACAAAACCTCGAAGAACTAAACCACCTAACTTTAAATTTGTGACGAAGTATCAAACAAAAAAACGAACAACGCCACGCAATAAATTGAACTGACAGACTCAATGTTTGCACCGGAACAGTTGATTGAGGTGCCACATGCCATTGAGGCTTAAACGGAGGGAAACTCTTATAGAAATAGTGCTTCCCTGCCTAATTTTTTATGCCTTCTAACGCCTGCATTTGCGGCTTGGGTGAAGTGGCGGCTTTTGTGCGTGTTTTTGCACAAAAGGTGACAGTTTACCCAAGTCCGGCAAGATGCACTTGATACTCATTGAGCCTTCTCCTCAGCTCACCAAATTCGGTAAGCTGGGTAGCGCAAACCAACCGAAGGAGAAGACTCATGCGATTCTACACCAATTCTCATCCATATTATTGTGGCATAGATCTACATGCACGCACTTTGTATGTCTGCATACTCGATCAAGCAGGAGAGAAAGTTGTTCACCGCGAAATCAAAGCCGATCCTCAGGCTTTACTTGATCTACTTGAACCTTATATCGGCAATGTTGTCGTCGGTGTTGAATGTATGCACTGTTGGTATTGGGTATCTGACATTTGTGAAGAGAATGGTATCGACTTTATCCTTGGCCATGCTCTCTATATGAAAGCGATCCATGGTGGCAAAGCCAAGAATGATAAAATTGATTCATACAAAATTGCGATGTTGATGCGAGGCGGAACGTTTCCTCTCGCTTATGTTTATCCAAAAGAAATGCGTGCGACACGCGACTTACTCCGTCGGCGCTGTAAGTTAGTTCGCTTCGGCGCTGACTTAAAAGCGCATGTCAAAAATACCCTAAGCCAATACAACGAAGCGCCCCATAACCTGAATCTGCGTTACCCGCATGCACGAGAGAAAATGCGTGATATTTTTGATGAAGTGGATGTTCAGCAAAATATTGATTTGGACTTAAATGTCATTGCTCACTTGAATGCGGAACTCGCCAGGATTGAATGGCACCTTGAGAAGCAGGCTAAACAGCACAACCCTAAAGACTATTATTTGCTTCAGTCTATTTCAGGTGTCGGTCAAATACTGGCACTCACCATTCTCTATGAGATCGGTGATATTAATCGTTTTCCAAGCGTACAAAACTTCGCCTCCTATGCTCGCTTAGTGAAATGCAAAGCAGAATCTGCAGGCAAAAGTTATGGCACACAAGGTAATAAAATTGGTAATGCTCAGCTTAAATGGGCGTTTTCTGAAATGGCTGTGTTGTATTTACGAGGAAATGATAATGCGAAGAAATACCTTCTTAAACTTCAAAAGCGCATGAGTAAAGCCAAAGCCCTATCCGCCCTAGCGCATAAGCTAGGACGTTGTGTTTATTTTATGTTAAAGAACAAGCAGGTGTTTGATGAGAAACGATTACTAAGAGGTTAGTCACGCAACCCAATGAGCTGAACGTCTAACTGGGACCTTAGGATGAGTACCTTATAAACAGCATGATGTTGATCTGGCAAACCATGCCCTTGGCTGTTTATGTATCACTGCCTGGTAACCTGTCCGTTTGATTAGACATTGGGTTGGCGTGCATTAGTGTGATCAGCAAAATCGTTTACACCTTTACTGAGCCTGATACTAACTGGATACGTAAGTAAGCCCGTCTTTTGAATAGTGCCAGATAAGGTTAACCGATGAATGTCTAGTGCCCCTGCTAAGTTCATGGAAGAACACAAAAGTAGGCTGTGGTGAGACCACATAAGAGAGCCTCTATATGTGTTTGCTGTAAGCGATTTGCTTAACTGTGATTATGACAGATGAAGTAGATGACTTTGCTGATGACTTTAAAATCGACCACTTACGAAAAGTGGCCGACTAGACTTCTATTTTCTATTGACAGTCCGAAGGCTCATATGTGTTAGAAATTTATTCATTTATTACCAACCCATAATACTCAATGATTTGCTTTGATGGGTATAGAAATTGTTTGTACCCCGCCCACTCTGGGTCTTGTTTTACATTTATATACGGTTTGCAGTCTT
>JBFJZQ010000441.1:0-2427 GCA_041622015.1 Oleiphilaceae bacterium | reverse complement strand
TTGTCAGGTTACTTTATTGATGCTTACGCCTCAAAACTTGAAGAGCTTTTTGCTAAGGCTAAGCCAGAAATACACGCAAACCACGTTATTCATACAGTTCAGCCAAAGGATCAAGAGCCTCAATCATTACCTATAAATATTTCTAGGCCCAGCGCTCGTCAAATGCGTCGAAAACCTAGCTTTTTACTCGCAGAAAGTGCAGCAAAGTCATCTATCAGTCCTCCTTCAAAAGTAGCAATTATTGGGATGAGTGGACAATACCCTCAAGCAAACGATATTGAGGAGTATTGGGAAAACCTAAGAAACGGGCGCGACTGTATTTCAGAAGTACCAAGAAACAGATGGAAGTGGGAAGACTACTACACCGAAGATCGTAATTTATCTGGACACCATTTTAGTAAATGGGGTGGGTTCATTGAGGGTGTGGATGAATTTGACCCGCTTTTTTTCAATATCTCTCCTCGTGAAGCCATCGAAATGGATCCTCAGGAGCGGCTCTTTTTAGAGCATTCATGGAAAGCAATTGAAGATGCTGGTTATACGCGTGAAAGTCTTCATAAACCTATGAATGATGCAACTGTTGGTGAGGTTGGCGTTTATGCAGGATCAATGTACGGTGAATATCAGTTATTTGGTGCAGAAGAAAGCCTGAGAGGCAAACGCATGGGCTTCTCCAGCTGTCTCTCAAGCATAGCAAACCGAGTATCTTATGTATTGGATCTGCATGGCCCAAGCATGACAGTTGATACAATGTGCTCTGCATCACTGAGTTGTATTCATTTAGCTTGTCAAGATTTAAAGTTAAGGCGAACCGATATTGGTATTGCGGGTGGAGTTAATATCACCATACACCCAAATAAATATCTCATGCTAAGTGCTGGACAATTTCTTTCGACTAAAGGGCGTTGCGAAAGCTTTGGAGAAGGCGGGGGCGGATATATTCCGGCTGAAGGTGTCGGTGTTGTCATTCTGAAAAGGCTGGAAGATGCTGAGCGTGATGGTGATCAAATTTACGGTGTCATTCTTGCTAGCGCGGTAAATCACGGTGGTAAAACTAATGGTTTTAATGTTCCAAACTTAAAAGCCCAGCGGAGCTTGGTTGAACGAGTAATGTCAGACGCTAAGGTAGATGCCCGTTCTATTAGTTATGTTGAAGCTCATGGTACAGGAACCAAATTAGGCGACCCTATCGAAATTTCGGCACTTAGCCAGGCGTTTTCCAAGCACACTAAAGACAAGGGTTTTTGTCGGATTGGGTCTTCCAAGTCTAATATTGGTCATTGTGAAGGTGCTGCTGGCATTGGTGGTTTAGCCAAAGTCTTATTGCAGTTTAAATATCAAAAAATTGTCCCATCTCTTCACTCATCCACACTAAACCCAAATATTGATTTTGAAGCAACGCCCTTTATCGTAAATCAAGAGCTTAGAGATTGGGTTCGGCCCATCATAAAGGGAAAAGAAATGCCTCGCCTTGCAGCAATTTCCTCTTTTGGTGCTGGCGGGAGTAATGGGCACTTGATACTTCAAGAGCCACCTAGTTTAAGAGCGGAAGATGAAAGTATAGAGACTGCCAGTTCATCTGGGTTTATTGTGCCTTTATCGGCTAAATCTAAAGAGCAGCTTCAGCAAATAGCGAGTAACTTGTTTAAGTTACTCAGCCCTCTTGAACAACAGCCTGGCCATTATTTACGGGATCTTGTGTATACCTTACAGGTAGGCAGAGAATCCATGGATGTAAGAGTGGCATTCATCGTAACTGACATTACTGATTTAAAAGGCAAACTGTCAGCCTTTGTTGCAGGCGATAAAAATATCGAAGACTGTTATCAAGGGCAGGTAAAACGCAATGAAAATACCTTAACGTTTATTGCGTCTGATCGTGAATTTGACGACATGCTCGACAAGTGGATTGTCAATAAAAAATACCCCAAACTTGCTGAATTGTGGACTAAAGGTGAAAAGGTCGATTGGGACAAGCTTTATCAAGGGGCTTATCCTAAGCGTATGAGTTTACCTACCTATCCTTTTGCAAAAGATAAGTATTGGGTTGTCGATACGAAACATGATTTGTTCAAACCAGTTACTAGAGAGTCAAGCACTGTAGCACTCCACCCACTCGTTCATGAAAATACCTCTGATCTATCTGAACAACGTTTTTCCACATTATTTACAGGAAATGAATTCTTTCTCACCGATCATCTAGTTCAGTCGGAAAAGGTATTACCTGGTGTTGCCTATTTAGAAATGGCTCGTTTTGCTATTGAAAAATCGACAGGGGGCGTTGGTGCACCTATAAACACGCTGGTTTTAAATGACATCGTTTGGCTTAAGAGAATGGTTATAGACGATGTGGTTCGGAAGGCTCATATAAGCATTCTAAGTGGAGAAGTCGATACCTTGTATTATGAAGTCTATACCGATTCAGAT
>JBFJZQ010000440.1:0-2429 GCA_041622015.1 Oleiphilaceae bacterium | reverse complement strand
GATTCAGCTTATGTCTTTGTTGACATGACCAAAGCCCCATCTAAAACATTATTTAATATAAGCAGGTATGCTATGACAAACGAATCTTCTTTCGTAAAGGAAACGCTGAAAGGCAAAAATATTTTAATTACCGGATGCACAGGATTTCTGGGCAAAGTTCTTTTAGAAAAAATCATCCGATCTACACCCGATGTCGCTAAAATCTTACTCTTGATCAGGAAAAGTGAACGTTTCGAATCTGGAGAGCAGAGGCTAGAACAGGAAATTCTTAGCTCTAGTATCTTTATGCAAATTAAGAGTCTTAAAGAAGCGGCATTCAAGGAATTTTGTGAAACAAAAATTCAGGTTATTTCCGGTGAACTGACCGAAAAGCGTTTTGGACTGGATGAAGCACAGTTTTCTCAATTAGCTTCTGAAATTGATGTCATCATCAATTCTGCAGCAAGCGTAGATTTTCGTGAACCACTCGACCAGGCATTACATGTCAATACACTTAGCTTAAATAATATCGTAGAGTTGTCTAAGACAGGCAATATACCGGTGGTACAAGTATCAACCTGTTACGTACATGGCCTGAATAAAGGTGACATTTATGAAGAAACGCTGGCGCCTTGCCACAAAAACTTGCCCCGAAATGCCAAAGGACACTATCTGGTAGAAGGTTTGATTAGCCGTTTACAAGATAAAATTACTCAATCGATTATCCCCACTGTAAATAATGATGCGCGTAAGAAAGCTTTAGTTGATTTAGGCATCGAAGAAGCTAACCGCTATGGTTGGAATGATACTTATACCTTTACCAAGTGGCTGGGTGAGCAATTACTTATTGAGAAGCTTGATGGCGGTTCCCTTTCTATTGTTCGCCCGTCAATAATTGAAAGCACCTTACAGTCCCCCGTGCCTGGATGGATAGAAGGCATTAAAGTGGCTGATGCCATCGTATTTGCTTATGCTCGCGGAAAAGTGGCTTACTTTCCAGCCAACCCCCATGGGATCATCGATATCATTCCTGCTGACCTGGTGGCCAACGCGGTTATTCTGTCTACCGTTAAAGCCTTGCATTCTAAGGGTGAAACGAATATTTACCAATGTTGCAGCAGCGGCTCAAATCCGGTCACCATTGCTGAACTGAAACGAGCAATGGTTTCTGAAGCGCAAAGCAACTATAAATCCTATCCGAAACTTTTTAAGAAAATGAAACCCGCCGAAGAGTTCACTTTTGTATCACGCACGGTCTTCGAAGCCTCCATGAAAGCTGCTCAAGTGCCACTAGAATTACTGCAGGAAGCCAGAGCGCTCTTTGGCTTCAAAAAAGATCAAAACAAACTTCATAAAAACATAAATACTGCCATAAGTTTATCTACGACCTTTTCTTTTTATTGCTTCCCTAAATATCGTTTTCATAATGGTAAGTTACTCGCATTAGCAAGTGAGCTTGGCGAAAAAATAGACGGTGAATTTGCTGTCGATGCCAAATTGATCAACTGGACAAAATATTTTGGAAGGACGCATTTAGCGGGCTTGGAAAAGTATGCCATTAATGAAGAGGCCAAAAGTACCCTAGTAAAAAAAACTCTGGTAACCGGACCGGTTGATCAAATAGAGCAACCGATAGCTGAAAAACAATTCTAGTAGAAACTAATTTAGAGTATTTTAGTTTTTTTACACAAGAAATAAGACCTTTGTTAAATCTCCCTCTATTTTAGAGGGAGAGCTGAATGAATTAAAAAAATACACAACCTTCGGTTTTAAGTTTGTTAATTTTGTCATCCGGGTAAGAAATTGATTTGAGTATTTCTTGAGTATTATGACCTAAGCTAACGCCTGACTTATGTTTTGATGAACTCTTGAAAGGTAAGGCAGTATTGATCTGCTTAATTAAATTACCCGCATTATCTTCAGCCTCACAAAGCATATTCCGTTCAATAAAGTGTGCTGACTCAGCCGCTTCATTGATAGTTAATACCGGCTCGACACAGACATCCAATTTCTCAAATTCGACCTGCCATGCTTTTAAAGATTTTTCAGCAATCTTCTTCGCTATTTCTAATTTGATTTGTTTCTGCTTGGCTTCTCTTTGGTCAGTCAATATGGGTAGCAAGTGTTCTAAGTGCAAATGCTTCATTAAATTAACAGCAAAAATGGGCTCCAAACTTCCTATCGATAAATAACGTTCATCTGCTGTTTTATAATAATCATAAAACAAGCCACCATTTAACATTTCAGTGCCACACTCAGGGTCTTTGTTACTTGCGAGTGCATTCGCACCAAACATGGTATTTAAGGCAAATGCGGCATCGCTCATACTTATATCTAAATGCTGCCCTTCACCTGTGTTAGTACGTTTTATCACTGCAGCAAGAATAGCCATCACAGCATGATGTGAGCCGCCGGCTATATCGGCTATCTGTGTGCCTGACAAAATAGGG
>JBFJZQ010000439.1:0-2436 GCA_041622015.1 Oleiphilaceae bacterium | reverse complement strand
TCTTCTTGGCTTGTAAAGCGACCAAAAGAAAAGCGTAATGCACTTAAAGCTTCTTGCTCACTCACCCCCATTGAGGTAAGCACATGCGATGGCGCTACTGTCGCTGAATTGCATGCAGAACCCGAAGAGATTGCAAGCATAGGCAAGGCAGACAACAACACCTGACCATCAACACCTTTGAAGGTGAGATTTGCAATCCCTGGGACGGATTTGCTGACACAGCCATTCAAAAAGGCACTTTGATGACTTAAAACCTTATCCAGAAAAAGAGATTTGTGCGCTTGCAGCTTATCAAACTCTTGTTCCATTAAATTGCTAGCAAGCTCAAAAGCAGCCCCCATAGCAACTATTTGATGCGTAGGTAAGGTTCCCGAGCGCATACCTTGTTCATGACCGCCACCATGAATTTGAGCGGGCAGAGAAAAATCTGACTGCTTACGTACATATAAAGCGCCAATACCTTTAGGGCCATAAACCTTATGCGCACAAACAGAGATCATATCGGCTAGTATTTTGCCGGTATCAATAGCTATTTTGCCAGCGCTTTGGGCGGCATCAACATGAAAAAGTATGTTCTTTGATTTAGCTAATTTTGAGATATCCTCGATATTGCTTATCGCGCCAGTTTCGTTATTAACATGCATGGTAGTAATCAGAATTGTATCTGGCCGTATTGCCGCCTTAATAGCAGAAACTGAAACTTCGCCAGTCATTTCGGGCCTTATCCATGACACTTCAAAGCCTTGATTTTCGAGGAAGCTAACACTATCGATGACTGCTTTATGCTCTGCTAGCGAACAAATAATATGCTTTCCTTTTTCGCCTCGAACGAGAGCTGCCCCTTTGATTGCTAGGTTATTTGCCTCTGTTGCACCAGAAGTCCAAACAATTTCACGGGTGTCGGCGTTAAGCAATGTGGCAACTTGTTTCCTTGCTTTTTCAACAGCAGCTTCGGCCTGCCAACCAAAAAAATGTGAACGTGACGCAGGGTTTGCAAAATTACCATCGAGGGTTAAACACTTTGTAAGTGCATCTGCGACAATAGGGTCGCAAGGAGTCGTAGCCGCATAATCTAAATAAATGGGTGTCTTCATATCTGGAGGGATGTCACTTTTCTAATCTAAAGTTAAAGAATAGTTTTTTGAGCTGTTACCTTAAGTGATAACAAAAACTCTTAAATATTTAATAACTGAGCATTAATTAGTTCAGCTTGCTGGTCTTGTCGAAGCGATGTTATCTGCACTTCCCGCTTATTCATAAGGTCTTTCAGGGTAATGCTGCTTAGGAAAGCATGGATTTGATGACTTAGATCTAACCATAAATGATGCGTTAAACAGGTTTCACCCTCTTGGCAGTTTCCTTTTTCCCTACAACGCGTTGTATCGACAGACTCATTAACTGCATCAATCACATCCGCAATGGTTATCTCAGAAACACTTTTATTTAAGAAGTAACCGCCACCGGGGCCACGAATACTTTTTACCAAACTACTTTGGCGCAGCTTAGAGAAAAGTTGTTCTAAATAAGAAAGGGAAATGCCTTGGCGTATCGATATATCGGCAAGCGAAACCGGATCCTTACATGCGTGAAGAGCAATATCAAGCATTGCTGTTACAGCATATCTGCCTTTTGTCGTCAGACGCATAAATAAATCAGCCAATTAAAAGATAAGAAAAAATTATCTATTACCCGACCAATTTAATCAAGTATTAACTCGAAGAATGCGGACTCTAGAATTCAAACACTATTTAGCATCATCTTTGAAGCATTGCACATCTTGGTCTTTTATTGACGGAACATTCTCACTGCGATAACTGCTATCTATTTTCTTTAATGCTTGGCACATCGTATTCATACGCTCGTCAACGAGAACCATATGATCTAACATACTACGAATTGATCGGGCGACAGGGTCTGGCATATCATCACTCAGGCCATACGCATCAAAACCGAAGTTCTCTTCCATCTTCTTACGTTTATCTTCATCTGGATTTGCCGGATCAGCAACAGCCTTCAGAATAATACGCCCCGGAATACCAACCACAGTTGCATCTGCAGGAACAGCCTTGGTTACAACAGCATTAGAACCAATCTTAGCATTCTCACCAACTTCGAACGGCCCCAGTACTTTTGCACCAGCACCAACGACTACACCATTTTTCAAGGTTGGATGCCGCTTGCCTTTATCCCAGCTAGTACCACCTAAAGTAACGCCCTGATAGAGAGTGACATCATCACCAATAACAGCAGTTTCGCCAATCACCACTCCCATGCCGTGGTCAATAAAGAAACGCTTACCTATTTGCGCGCCAGGATGAATTTCTATGCCCGTCAACCAGCGACTAAATGTAGATAATGAGCGCCCTAACCATCTAAAATTATGTTTCCATAATTTATGTGCTAAACGATGAAGCAGAAGCGCATGAAGCCCAGGAT
>JBFJZQ010000438.1:0-2460 GCA_041622015.1 Oleiphilaceae bacterium | reverse complement strand
GGCATCACAACTACCTTCGCGTATCGCTCCTACTGCGCGGTGCATGGCCACAAGTGATGATGAGCAAGCGGTTTCTATCGGCTCGCTTGGTCCATGTAAATTCAAGAAAAAACTCATTCGATTGGGGCCAACCGATGGCACCGCACCAGTTGCACTATAGCCCTCGATTCCTAACCCGGCATTCTCTACAACTGAACTATAGCCACTGGAAGTGGTACCCACGAAAATCCCAGTCTTGCTGCCAGAAAGTTGACTTGGACGATAACCCGCGTCTTCTATCGCGGCGTAACTATAGAGCATTAATAAGCGCTGTTGAGGATCCATCAACTCAGCTTCTCTTGGCGATATGCCAAAGAAAGCTGGGTCAAAGTCAGCGACCCCCTTAATAAAGCCCCCCCACTTTATATTCGTTTTATTGTCTTCTTGCTGAGGATCACCATATAGAGATTTCCAATCCCAGCGATCAGAAGGAACTTCAGAGATAGATGATTTTTCTTCCACTAAGTTAGCCCAAAACTCGGTCAAGTCAGTCGCATTGGGAAAACAGCCGCTAATACCGACAATCGCGATATCCTCTGAATTAACGCGAGTTTCTGAGCTTGTGAAGCGCGTTCGCCTCTTTAAATTACGTGTGGTTACCTTTTGTGTTGGACTGAGCGTCTTGGGAATTAGATCCGACTGTGAATCCAGGTTAGTGGTGTGATAATGTGTAGACGTCGTTGCGAATGCGCGCGGATAGGTAGCAACTAGGTATTTGCCAAACCCTCCTATTGTTGAGTATTCGAAAAATATTGTTGGCGCTAGGTTCAGGTCATATTCATTATTCAGTTGATTAGCAAAGCCCGTTAAAGAAACAGATTCAAAACCATATTCATTGAGTTCAGTATCCAAATCGATATCACTAATAGGTATATCCAGGATGACCGAAACCGACTGCATCAGAATACTATAAACGTTATCTAAGGAGCTTTGTGTCTGATTAAGGGACTGATTATCTTCAATGTCAACAGTTTGAATGTTGTGCGTGATCTCGGGTTCGGATTCCCCAAATAAAAACGTTCTTAAGGCAGCTACTTTACCTTCGGTGACAATTAACTGCGGTTTTTGTAAGGCCAAGGCCATATCAAAAGCATCCAGGCCGACCTCTGTGTGCATAGCAACCATGCCGGTTGCTGCCGTCATCATTGCCTCACTTGCGGCATCTATATGCATGCCACCTTGTTTCCACAGCGGCCAATTGACGGAGGTGCATATGCCCTGTCTTTTGCCTGATGCCATTAAGCCATTGCGATACTGTGCAAACTGGTCCAAAAAGCCATTGGCTGCAGCATAATCTGCTTGTCCGGGATTGCCCATCGCGCCAGCTATCGAGGAAAATAGCACGAAGAAATCTAAAGCCATATGCTGGGTGGCGAGATCTAAATAATAGCTACCTGAAACTTTAGGACTCAGTACCTGCTTAAACTCTTCCGCTGTTTTATTTAGTATAAAGTTATCCGCTGTCGTACCCGCACTATGCAAGATACCAGTCAAGTCTCCGAACTCTGCTTGCCATTCGCTAACACAGAGATCTACCGCTTCTTGGTCGGAAACATCAAGCGAGCGATAGATCGCCTGCCCTGTGCCTGAATTGAGTGAAGCTAGCTGTGCTTGTAGCGATTCTGTTAACGCCCGTCGGCCGGTTAAAATAACCTTGGTATTTTTTGTTTCAGACAAGATGTGTTTTGCGAAGACAAGCCCCAGCCCACCTAGCCCACCTGTAATCAAATAAGTGCCATGGTCTTTGAGCACCCTCGCTGGTCGATCATGATCCAGACTTACTTGCCTTAACTGAGCAACATATCGAACGCCCTGTTCATATTTAATAACTTTATCAAGCAGTGCAGATTTATTTTCTTCTAACACTTCAATAAGGCTGTCTGGACTAAGTGTTGGCTCCACCATGAGCACTTGTCCATGCAGTTTCGGATTCTCAAGCGCCGCTGTTTTCAATAAGCCTGATAAACCCGCATAGAGCGATGCCTCTCCGCTGTGTGGTACAACAATTTGAAATACTACTTCACTCGTTTTTTTATCCTTTAATAGCTTATGTATCTCTTCAAAACTGGTTTTAGCTACCTCGATATAACGAAGGTTAAGAGGCTGATTTTTTGATGTAAAAACAGCTAGCAAGCTATCAGGACTTTGCTCTTCAAGTTGTAGTCTGAGGGTTTTGGTGGCAGAATTTTTCTCTGTAAAACGGCTCAATTCACAGATTAATACTAGTTGTTTGATAACTTTAGATTTAGAGGGTACCGAAAGTGATGGAATTGGGCTTTGATTCCAGACAGGCACTGCCAGCATAGCGCTAGTCCTAATGCACACTTCGGTTAAAGCACTATCCTTCAATGCACAAGTTGTACTGCTCAAAAGCTTATCTACTGTACGAGTTGTAAAGCCATTTATTAGCACGCAGATTTC
>JBFJZQ010000437.1:0-2469 GCA_041622015.1 Oleiphilaceae bacterium | reverse complement strand
GCCGACTACGGTATTGATCAGGCTAAAATGGATGCCGTTGATACCTCTAAATGGCGTTGTAAATTTTGTCCTGACGAAGAAGGTCTTAGCGGGAAAATAGATGGCTTTTTTGGCTACAGCGATGACACGATCTCTCAAGGTTTTAAAAATACTCAAGCGGAAGGTGATAGCGGACAAGTATCACTGAATGCCGATCTTCAACATAACAAGCTTGATAGTCAAACCTCCTTTGTTCTTGATGGTTTGGGTGCTGATAATGTTCGCTCAAGCATTGATTATCAAAATCACGATGATCTTGAATTAGACTTATCTTATTCGCGCACTAACCATTATTTTGGTGAAGATGCACAGTCTATTTATGAGGATTTACGCACAGAAGAATTAGAACTTCCTAGCGCATGGCTTACTCAAAATAATACCAGTCTGATGGATTTTTCAAACCTTTATCATGTTTCAAATTATCAGCAAAGAGAAACATTGGAAGCCGGAGTTCGTAATGTCTTCGGTGAAGAAGCATTGGCTTTATCCGTGCATTTCAAAGAGCAAACACGTTCAGGCTTAGGTTGGACATCGGGCAGTATACTTAATAATGTCGTTGCCTTGCCTGAGGCGCGAAATGACACGCTTCGAGAATTGACGATTAACACCTCAATCCCGTTTGTTTATCAAAAAGGCTCAGGGAGTGTCGGTCTCGAATATTTCAGATCCGAGTTTGATAACGATCGTCAAAACCTCTCATGGGAAAATCCTTTTACAGCATTTATAGCAGGCTCAGAAAGGGGCAATCTTGCTTTGTCGCCAGATAACCAATACCAGAGTTGGCGTTTGTATGCTCAATATCACCTTGATAAGCACCGATTCGAGTTATCGTATGGGCAAGGGAAGGGTGAGCAAGATGATGAATATCTATCTTATACCACGAACACCTTGCTAATGACTCAAGCGCTTCCAAAAAGCAGCTATGAGGGTGAAGTTGAAACGCGGTCGGCCAGATTAAAGTGGAATTATCGAATTAACTCGGCACTCCAGTTAAAAACACGATATCGCCTAGATGAACGGGATAATGTTTCGGATAGTCAAGACTATCAGCCAGTTTTGACCGACAGCCTTCTCCAAGGGACGATTCTAAATCAGAGATATAGCCACAAGAAAAGTGACATCGACGTGAACCTGGATTGGCGCTGGCGTCCACAAACGCGTTTTGGCTATAGCTATGAATATCAGCGCTTTCAGCGACAAAAGGAATCAACAGGAGAATATGATTCGCACGCGCTCGAATTTTATTGGAAAGAGCGCTGGAGTTCGGACATTAAAACCAAAGCCAAGTTACTGGTTGAGGAGAGAGATGAGAAAAATCATGCGCATTCAATTTCGTCTAGCGATAACTCACTCTATCGAGACTTTACCTTGGCAGATCGTTTAAGACATGGTGCAGAATTTAATATGGATTGGCAATGTGCTACTGATATTCAGCTATCTGCTAATGCCGTTTTCGAGGATGATGACTATAACAACGCGCGGATTGGTGTGACCGACTCTGAAGAGCAATCTTTAGGTTTAAACCTAAGCTGGTTTGTAAATAAAAACCTTTCTACAAACGCTTCCGTTCAACGAAGTTGGCTGTCGTGGTCGATGGCAGGCAGTTCACAGCAATCGGTGCCGACATGGCGTAGTGAACAGAAGGATCAATATGATGTTTTTAATTTAGGTGTTCGTCGTTCAGGTATACGCAACGACACAATCATCGTTGGGGTAAATTACAGCTTTGTGACCAGCAAAGGCGAAACGATTTTTGATTCGAATAATAACTATGATGCGCTTCAAAGTGATGTACATACTCTTCATAGCTATATCAGTTATCAATGGCGACCCGAATGGAAACTCCGCTTTGAAAGTTTATATGAACGCTACCAGTCTGATAACCCAGCACGGATTAGTGTCAACACGCTTTCAAGAGTCGTGGGTAATTCTGTGCAAGATGAAAATGATAGCAATTGGCTTTTTGGGCTTCGTCTTGAATACCAGATTCCCGATTAAGATATTTTCAGAATAAAGAAAGTTTCTAAATTGAGTAAATTTTTGATTGGTGCCTGCAAGCTTATTGATGCAGATCAATGACAGATGGTTTTACCGCGCTCAGAATGGGAGCGGTTAAAATGTAGCCACTTCGTAACAGTTACGTTTGAAGTGCAAAATAATAATATTGAAGAGGACGACTCATGGAAAAGCCACAAGTTACTGAAGAAATGATTTTTGAATGTTTTGCTGCTGCCACACCCTGCACCGATAGTCTTCAAACGGCAGAGTCATTTGTTGATGTTGAAATGTATGAAAATCAGATTATGTATCCTGAATTTGCTCGCTGGGCAGAAAAAGCCGGTCAGCCTAAGTTGGCTACTTTATTTAGAAAAGTAGCAGGTGAAGAGAAGTTGCATGCGCTTTGGTTGCGCGAACTTTATCAAGACATGG
>JBFJZQ010000436.1:0-2470 GCA_041622015.1 Oleiphilaceae bacterium | reverse complement strand
GGAGTATTTTTTAACTATTTCGTTTGTCTTATCTGTTGATAAGCCATCAACAACGATATATTCAATATCCGGATAAGTTTGAGCAGCGACCGACTTCAAAGTATCTTCTATTGTGCTTTCCGAATTAAAACAAACGGTAATAATTGATACTTTCATTTATGGCCTTAGTTGTAAGATTAAAGATATTGTGACTTTTTTCATAGTTATTATGCACGACCATACCGGTCTTCAAAACGCACAATATCATCTTCCCCGAGATACCCCCCCGTTTGTACCTCAATCATTTCCAAAGGGATTTTTCCGGGGTTTTCTAAAGCGTGGATAGTACCTAATGGTATATATGTTGATTCATTCTCGCTGACCAAAAATGTCTTTTTACCAATTGTCACTTTCGCGGTTCCCGATACGACAATCCAATGCTCTGATCGATGATGATGCATTTGAATGGATAATTTTTCACCAGGCTTGACGGTAATTCGTTTGACTTGATCACGCTCACCAAAATCGATTGAGTCATACTTACCCCATGGACGGAAAACTTCCCGATGTATCTTATGCTCAGTTCTGCCCGATTTTTTAAGTAGTTTCACGACATCTTTCACATGCTGAACGTTGTCTTTATTAGCAACTAAAACGGCGTCTTTTGTTTCAATCACGATAAGATTATCTATACCCACTGTCGATATTAATCTGCTCTCGGCATAAATATAGCTATTTGTAGAATTGATAGTGATCACATCACCCGAGGTAACGTTTTGATTCTCATCCTTCTCGGTCACCTCCCATAAAGCTGACCATGAACCCACATCACTCCAACCTGCATCCATAGGCACCATTTTTACTGCACTGGACTTCTCCATAACGGCATAGTCGATAGAGTCATCCGGGCAGAGTTCAAATTCTGACTTAGATACACGAATAAAATCCATATCTGCCTCTGTCGCCAACATGGATTTTTCACAGGCACTCAGTATATCTGCTCGATATTTTTTTAATTCCTCTAAATACCGTGACGCTTTAAATAGAAACATACCGCTATTCCAAAAGTAATTTCCGCTAGCTAAGTAAGCCTCTGCTAATTCCAAGCTTGGTTTTTCAACAAATTCCTCCACACGAAATGCTTCACCCTCTGACTCACCAGACTTAATATAACCATAGCCTGTTTCAGGTGCTGTTGGCACAATACCAAATGTAACCAGCTGGTTGCTTTCCGCAAACGGTAAAGCCCTGTTAATAGAGGCATGGAAAGCCGTAACATCTTCTATTAGATGGTCAGCTGCTAACACAAGCAAAATTGGATCTTCATCCGTTTCAGCGGTTTTAAGTGCTTGCATAGCCGCTAAAGCAATAGCAGGTGAAGTATTACGACCAATAGGTTCTAGAATAATTCCACTGTGTTGAAAACCACCGGTTCTAAGTTGCTCCGCCGCTATAAAACGATGTTCTTCATTACAAATAAGCAAAGGCGCTTGATGCTCTATCCCAGAAAGCCTGGCAATCGTTTGCTGGAGCATTGAAAGCTCACCTTTAATTTTAAGAAATTGTTTGGGATAAAGTTCTCTTGAAAGTGGCCACAAACGGCTGCCTGTGCCGCCGGCCATGATGACGGGTAATATCATACTCTTTTCCATTTAATTTGATGTCGGGTCAAAATACCAACGGCTATGCTTATGTACTTTCTGATCCAATAATAACTTCTCAACAGACAGCCAAACATAATGACTATGTTGATCTAAAGGAAGGTTTAACTGATCTAAATTTATCCTTAAACGATAACCAAGCGCAATATAGTGCGTACTGAAATCATCACCCGTCACATTATCATCATAGAAGTGCTCGAAAGGCCCAATTAATTGAGCATCTGAAAGGCTGAATTCAGTACCCAACTCATTTAAAGTTAAGCGCTTAAAGGCTGTTTCCATCGGTTCGTCTTTAAAAATACGTCCACCAGGAACAAATAAAAAACCTTGAGCCGGGCGATTATTTCGATAACCTAGAAGGACTTCGTCGTGCTCATTCTGCACGACCAGGTCAATTGATACTAGAGGTGTAGACTTAATGACGGTAGTAAAAGTAGCTAGGGGTAAGTGCATAGTAAGATGTTTCTAAACTCTATTAAGAATGTGGTTTACCTTATAGGGTGCGCTTGCGCACCGACGTCAAGCTTCTGTAGAAATTGGTGCGCAAGCACACCCTATAAAAAATAGGAACTTCAACCATTACTAAAGAATCAGCTCCTAAAACCATCCTGATTATCTAAAAACCATTGATACGCCCGCTTAAGCCCTTCTTCTAATGAAACGCTTGCTGACCAGCCTAAACTTTCAAGGCGAGACACATCCATCAGCTTGCGAGGAGCACCGTCTGGCTTTGTGCTATCAAACTCTAAGCGCCCTTTAAAGCCGGTTACTTTTGCGATGGTTTCGGCTAATTCCCTGATTGTACAGTCGACACCTGTTCCGACATTGAT
>JBFJZQ010000435.1:0-2487 GCA_041622015.1 Oleiphilaceae bacterium | reverse complement strand
GCTGATTCTTACTTTCATTTCGTTGTAGTCTTCTTTTATTTTTGTGAAACGAGCCGTAATGCTCGAGGCGATGATTTGAGCCGAGTCGCACGGTTGTTCTTTAGCTAAAAAGTCAATGTAATGACGCTCTTCAATGCCTGAAAGGTTTTCTTTCGTTGCGATGTGGTTCATTTTGATGCGTTCTAGGATGCAGTGAGCGTAGGATAGTGGTTGCCGCATCGCAAGTTGTCTGAAGGCTTCCCAGAAGTAACTATCTGTTAAGTGTTTGAATTGATTTATATCACTTAAACACTGATCAACAAATTCAAAAATATCTTTCTGGTTCATGACTTCATCAATTGAAGCCCTTAGTAGCCAGTCAAAACCTTGTGCCGTTTTGTGTGCGTAAACTTGGCGATACATTTGGTGGCGACTGTAAACAAAATCTTCTAAGGAACTAAGGCTTTTTTCTGCGATAGCTAAGCCGAACCAGTTTGTTTGGTCGCACCAACCAAAATGCAAGTTACTCAGTAAGTGATCTAGGTTGAAGCCGCCTATCGTGACAGATGAGTGGAAGCCATCTCTTAACATATAGTCTGCACGGTCTGCATCCAGCTCGCCAGATACGATACTGGCTAAAACATGCTGTAGTTTGGGGGCTAAATCATGCGGAGGGGTGAGTGTCTTTATGGATATGCTTTCTGTTGTATTTGATGTTTGAATGAGTGGCCAAAGATGTTGAGCGTGAAAGCTAAAAATATCGCTTGGTGCTAACGTCACGGTTTCCATTAAAGATAAAATGTCCTTCATCGGAAGGTTTTTATTTTCTTTGTCAATATCACTCAATATTTGCCAGGCTGCTCTAACTGAAAAGTGCTCGTGTTCTAGTTGATCAGGAATATCTTGGTAATATTCTTCAACCTTGATACCCGACCACAGTTGTTCAAATCTTCCAGGGGATGCCAGTGCTTTCTTGATGGTGGGAGTGCGATTAAATTGGTGTGAAAAGCTACTGTGCCCAACGTCATGTAAAAGACATGCACTTCTGACTAGTTGATTGAAGAAGCTGATTGCATTCAGGGTGTCGCTGGTGATTTGTTTTTTTATTTCGGGTTTATGTTTGAGGCTGTTTTCAACCATTGCCCGAAACATTCTGCCACCCACGTGCATCACGCCAATGCTATGTAGAAAGCGAGAATGTGTTGCGCCAGGGAAAACCAGAGAAAGTATATCATTCTGGCAAATATATCGGAGTCGTTGAAATAGCGGGTGATCAATAATTGCAACTTCGTGATCGAGAAGCGGAATACCACCGTGTACGGGGTCCATAATTAATTTTTTATGGATACCTAAAAGGTCATCAATGTTCAGGTTCAAATGTATCGTCCTGTTCTATTAAGTTGGGTTTTTAGAGGTCGTAAAGCCTTTTTGAGCGTTATGAATAGATAAATGTTTTATTAGTGTGAATACTCTAAATTATGAGCATAGCCTGTTAACCAAATTAAAGTTTAAAGACGGCTATATCGGATAATAATTAAACGGTTTGATCTTGGTTGGTCACTAGCTTCTTACAGTATGAGTATGATGTCTAAAATTATACAAATAAAGTGTTTTTCGGTTAGACGTTCAGGTGCTATGGCCTATACTCCAAACAATATTTTTAAATTCATTAGCTAGTGATGATCTTGTTTTCATACGTGAGTACAACAAAGATAATTTCTTTACCCTTAGTCTGGCAGCATACATTTAGTTTACGGCGTTCATTTAATTGGCAGAGAGGCGTGTGTGGTTAATTTCGCAGATCGAATTTTTGTCATTGATTCAAATAATGAAGACCTGCATCGCTTGTCAGCCTACCTAAGGGCTAAAGGCTATGTTGTGCATGCCTTGCCATCTTTATCTGAAGCGATTGATATGATTCATTTGTCATATCCAGATTTGATTTTTGCAGATATTACAAACAAAGAAATACCCTTGTTGCCCTGTGTGTCGAAAAACTCGTCGCAGGTTCCTTTGGTGGTTGTTTCAAAGACTGAGTTAGCGGGAGATATCGTTGCCTGTTTAAGAGCAGGGGCAAGTGATTTTATTTTGAAGCCGGTGAAGGATTATGCGAGCGTAGATCATGTGATTGATCGCATACTAGATAAAATACGTTTAGCGAAACAAAATAAACGGCTTCAAGAAGAGCTAGAACTTGGTTATAAAAAACTGACTGCCGGGATTCAAGAGCTAAGAGCAGACCAAAAAGCAGGGTTACATATTCAAAAGAAAATGTTACCCAAAATGCGTAAGACAGTTTGTCATTATTTGTTTGAGCATAGAGTGAAGCCTTCTTTATATTTAAGTGGTGATTTCTTAGATTATTTCAATCTTGACGAACATAGGTGTTTGTTCTATTTTGCCGATGTTTCTGGGCATGGCGCATCTTCTGCGTTTGTGACGGTGTTATTGAAGAATTTAAGTATGCGCTTAAAACGAAATTTTAAGCGGGGTTCCAGTGATCATTTG
>JBFJZQ010000434.1:0-2514 GCA_041622015.1 Oleiphilaceae bacterium | reverse complement strand
GGTCAGAGTGAGTTTTTAAAAGTCGATGAGGCTTTCGAATTTCAATCTGAACTTACAGATAAAGGCATTAAACTAAGCTGGAAAATTGCACCACATTATTATTTATATTTTGAGCGTTTTAAATTTGAAGCTGCCCATGAACAAACCACTATTGAAGAGGCACAGTTTAGCCAACAAGGCGAACCCAAAGAAGACCCTTATTTTGGTTTAGTGCATGTAATTCATGATCAGTTAGAAGTTTTTCTGCCCACAACTCTTGCTGAAGGGATTTCTGAAGATGAGATTAAAGTTAGCTATCAAGGCTGTGCAGAAGCCGGACTTTGCTATCCTCCTAAAAGCCAGCATCTATTATTTACGACTTCCGAAACTGAAGCCAAAAACAGTATAAATTTTCCAGCAGATAAAACGGTAGCCACTCAAATATCCTCTGTACCAACAGATGACCTTGAAGATGCGTCTGGTATATTTAATTTCATATCCAATAGTAGCCTACCTTTAATTATAGGAATATTTTTCTTATTAGGTTTGGGGCTTACTTTTACACCCTGCGTCTTTCCCATGATTCCAATTATAACCAGTATCATTGCAGGGCAACAAAAACCAACCATAGCAAAATCATTAGCCTTATCGAGCGCCTATGTTTTAGGTATGGCCTTAACTTATGCGGCAGCAGGCGTAATAACTGGGCTTCTTGGTGCGGGCGCCAATGTTCAAGCAGCACTTCAAGACCCTTATATTTTAAGTTTCTTTGCAGCCATTTTCATTCTTTTATCGCTTGCTATGTTCGGCCTATATGAATTGCAATTACCCGCCTTTATCAGAGATAGATTGAATACAACAAGCCAGAATTTAAGTGGCGGCCACATTACCAGTGTTTTCTTTATTGGCGCATTATCAGCTTTAGTTGTATCACCTTGTGTTTCAGCACCGCTTGCAGGGGCTTTACTTTATATTAGCAGTACGGCGGATGCAGTCATTGGCGGCGCTTCATTATTTGCACTGGGTTTAGGCATGGGCGTACCTCTCATTCTCATCGCGGTTAGCGGCAGTAAACTTTTACCAAAAGCTGGCCAATGGATGAACCAAGTAAAGAACGTGTTTGGTGTTATGTTATTAGCTGTCGCGATTTGGCTACTTAGCAGAACCATACCCGCGAGCGTTTCCATGATGTTATGGGCAGTATTAATCGGCGTTTCAGCGACTCAAATGGGTGCATTTGACGCTGCAAAAGCTGGCTGGCCGCGTATTGCGAAAGGTTTAGGGTTAATCCTTGCTTTATACTCTGCCATTTTAATAATAGGCGCTCTATCTGGCGCACATGATCCTTTTAAACCTCTAGAAAAATTCACCGGAAATGGAAATTACACGACTAATTCAACAAACTTAGAGCGCGTAAAGTTTAGTATTATTTATGATGAAGCCGGTTTAGAAAAAGAACGTTTAATAGCAAAAAATAATGGTAAACCAATGCTTGTCGATTTTTATGCGGATTGGTGCATAAGCTGTGTCGTGATGGAAAATACGGTATTTCCTTTGCCTGAAATTAAATCAAAGTTAGAGAAGTTTCATTTGGTAAAAGCAGATGTCACTGAAAATACGGCGGCTAACCAAGCTCTATTAAACTCTTTTGGCTTATTTGGGCCTCCTTCAATATTATTGTTTGACTCTAATGCCGAAGAAAACAAAGCGTTGCGCATCGTAGGTGAAATACATAAAGAGGCTTTCGAAAAAAGATTGATCAGCGCATTGAACTAAGAAACCAGTTACTCAAGCTAGGCTTTATAAGCTTGAGTAAACATACAAACAGGATCTTATTTACTTGTTTTTCTTCGAGTGAAGAAAAGCCCCATCAACCCTAAACTAAATAATAGAATTGTTTTTGGTTCTGCAACGGAAGTGGTACTACCATTATTATTATTGCTAAAATAGCTTCCTCTAACCAAAAAAGATCCTATATCATTTTTCGCATCATCCACTAAAACCTGCCTATGATTAGTGCTATAAAAGTCAATTGCGGCACCATTTATCTCATTATCCCAGATAGCAGCGACTTGTCTTTGCGCTGTTGAATTATTGAAAAGATCAGCAATTATTCCAAGTGTAAAATCAAGTCCTTCGCCTTCACTATAGCCATTTTGGTTATCCCAAGTCTGTCCATAGACGTCTGTCCATCGACTATCTAAAGTACTCCCAAACAAGCTAATTAAACCATCAACTGACGGACTGGTGCCTGTCGTAATTGTTCGGCTCGTTATTACTGGAGCAATGCCTGTCCAATTAAATAACAGTTGATTGAACTCACTACCTGTTGCATAGCGCCAACCTTCAAACTTACCACCCGTTGTAAGCTGGCTTGAAATGTCATTATAAGACGTATTCACTGTTGCTGTGACGTCTAGCCAATCTAGCCCAGTTTCTGAATCAGAAAAATATGTACCAAAATCAATAATTGCTGCGTGTGAGGATAAACTTGAAACACTGAGTAATGAGGAAATAAAAAGTGTTTTTAATGGT
>JBFJZQ010000433.1:0-2516 GCA_041622015.1 Oleiphilaceae bacterium | reverse complement strand
TGACTAGCAGATGGTGAAGATTACTTAATCTATGGAAGCTTTAGCAGATACACTCAAAAGCTATTTAGACGATGACATTATCGAAAAGGTAATGCGTGCCTATGAGTTCGCTAAAGAAGCGCATGAAGGCCAATTTCGTCGCAGTGGTGAGCCCTACATTATTCACCCGGTTGCGGTGGCTAAAATTCTTGCCGGCCTGCACATGGATCATGAGACGCTAATGGCGGCCTTACTGCATGATGTTATTGAAGATACAGCCGCCACGAAAGAGCAGCTAACTGAGCACTTTGGTTCTGCGGTAGCAGAGCTGGTTGACGGAGTGAGCAAGCTGACGCAAATTGAATTTAAATCCAAGGCAGAAGCCCAGGCGCATAACTTTCAAAAAATGACCTTGGCAATGGCGAAGGATATTCGGGTTATCTTGGTGAAGTTGGCTGACAGGCTTCACAATATGCGCACCTTAGGGCCATTGCACTATGATAAGCGTCGGCGAATCGCTACAGAAACGCTTGATATTTATGCCCCCATTGCAAATCGCTTAGGTATCAACAGTATTCGCGTAGAGTTAGAAGACTTAGGGTTTTCAGCTTTATATCCGATGCGTTCAAAATATATCAAAAAGGCTGTTCAGAAATTACGTGGCAATCACAACGAGATCATTCGTGATATCCAAACTCGTCTTGAAGAACGCCTCGCAGCGCGCGGTTTAAAGGGTCATATAATTGGCCGTGAAAAACATTTAAACAGCATCTATAAAAAGATGAAATTCAAGCATAAGTCATTCCATGAAATTATGGATGTCTACGCCTTTAGAATTATCACTGACACCGAAGAAGACTGTTACCGGGTCTTGGGTGCGGTACATAGTTTATACAAGCCGCTGCCATTTCGTTTCAAGGACTACATTGCTGTGCCGAAAGTAAATGGTTATCAGTCTTTACATACCACCTTATTTGGCATGCATGTCAATATCGAAATTCAGATTCGAACACAAGACATGGATGATCTTGCCGATTACGGCATCGCTGCCCACTGGCAGTATAAAGATGAGTCGGACATTGCCTTGGCTAATCAAAAGCGTATCGATCGCTGGTTAAGCGGCTTAAAAGAAATGCGTGAGCATGCTCATGACTCCATGGAGTTTATCGAGCACGTTAAAATCGATCTCTTCCCTGATGAAATTTATGTGTTTACTCCCAAAGGTGCCATTCTTGAATTACCTGCTGGTGCGACGCCGATAGATTTTGCCTACAGTATTCACACAGATATTGGTCACGCCTGTGTTGCTTGTCGTATCAATAAGCAGTTAGCACCTTTAAGTGAGCCTTTGCAAAGTGGGCAGACAGTTGAGATTGTCACTGCGCCGAGCGCCAAACCAAGTCGGGCCTGGTTGAATATCGCAACCACCGGTAAAGCTAAAAGTAGTATTCGCCACTTCTTAAAAGAACAGCAAGAAGCAGAAAGTTTGGAATTAGGTCGCAAGCTATTAGAGAAGTCCTTGAATGGCATCAATATGAGCTGGAAGGATATTAGCCAAGAGCAAATACAAAAAGTTCTTGAGCATAACCAAGCTGAAACGGTGGATGCTTTATTGCGAACCATCGGTGCCGGTTATCGCATGCCTTATATTGTTGCAAGGCAGTTAGTGTCCGATATGGACCCTGTCGTTTCTGAAAAAGAAGCCATCACGATTGACTCAAAAGTTCTGGTGAAGGGTACCGAAGGTATGCATTTGTCGTTTGCGCACTGTTGCTACCCGATACCTGGCGACCCGATTATAGGCTTGCCAGATGAATCATCGGGTTTGATTGTGCATTCTGCAGCATGTCCGAAAGTGCTCAACTTAAAAGATAATTACGCACAAATGCACCTCTCTTGGGTGAAAGATATTACCGATGAGTTTACGGTTGAGATTCGTGTTGAGCTTGAACGACAAAGAGGCATCATTGCTGAGCTGGCATCAGCTATTACTCGTGCTGAAGGTAATATCGAGCGAATTGGTGTGATTGAGCAAAATGCAAAACTGAGTGTCGTGAGTGTGGTTTTGCATATTCAGGGCCGAAGACATTTAGCTGATGTAATGAAGCGGGTCAGAATGATCAAAGCCGTCGTGCGTTTATATAGAGTTGTTTCAAAACACAAAAATATGCCAAATAAAAAGGGAATAGTAAAAAAATGAGTAATCGTTCGATAGTACAAACAGATAAGGCACCAGAAGCCATCGGTACTTATTCTCAAGCGGTTAAAGTGGCGGATACCGTTTATCTTTCAGGACAAATTCCGTTAGTGCCTGAAACCATGGAAATGATCGAAGGTGGCATTGATGCACAAATTGAGCAGGTTTTTAAAAATTTGTCTGCCGTTTGTGTGGCGGCTGGCGGCTCTCTTCAAGATATCGTAAAACTTAATATTTTTCTGACCGATTTGAGTCACTTTGCCAAAGTAAACGAAATGATGGCTAAGTACTTTAACCAGCCTTACCCTGCGCGTGCTGCTGTGGGTGTCGCCTCTCTGCC
>JBFJZQ010000432.1:0-2529 GCA_041622015.1 Oleiphilaceae bacterium | reverse complement strand
GGTGGATGTACTGGAAGATGCCATTGGGAGATTTAAACGCTTTTTGAAAGGCTATAAACAGTCACCTGAAACGGTAAAGAAAAGACCACAAGCAATTGAAAAGTTAAAGAGTAAATAGGTATTTGATCAGCCCTCTCGTTAGGGCTTTTTCTTCGAATCAACTTCAGTCTTATCACATTACTTTTACTCCTAGAATTCAAATATGTTTGATATCCATATAGAAGAGTTTTACCACGATAGCTTTAGGGTGTTGAATACACTTTATCGTGCCTTCCCTAAAAAATGTAATGTCTTCGTTGAGGATATTGCGGGTAAAGACCAACCCGATGAATACGGTTTACACAGCGATCGGTTTCAATGTTGTTTTGGCTCTATGCTTTGGTTAGAGCAAGAAGGATTTATTCGCTTTGAAGGCACGATGCGCCAAGAAGCCATTGATCAAGCATCGTTAACGATGAAAGGTTTAGCCTTGGTCTCAACCCTTTGCCAGAATGATTATATAAATGAATTAAGCTTTTCCATACTACCCGTGAATGAAAGCCTCGCTGGTCGGCCTAATATAGAGTCATTAAAACACATTATGAAACACGGCACCTCTACTCAACTTGCCTTGGCCATGCAAAATCTTTTGAATGCCTTTGCAAATTATTGAGCAGCCAGTGACACGAAAAAAGATACCTCACTGATTAAGCATAAGAAATTTCATAAAGAACAAAGTCTTCATATCCACAAATTATTTTATGAAAACCAGACAAGCGTTTATTTAAGGCATCACTACCACTATCGACCGACAATGGCCGACCATTAAGCGCTAAAAGTTTGGTTTGTGTTGAAACAAATTGAAGTGATTCAATACCCACAGCTTCTATAATTCTCGCACTTATCTGCTGATTGCCACGACCTAATACGATGCCCTGCCCACCGATAACAGATAAAATTATCTTTACCTGCTTATACTGTTGAACCAAGTCAAACAGTTGTTGTTCATGCACATCATGATGAATGACCTCACCTTTATACCAGACATCAACTCCCAGCAAAGTCGGTGCTGTTAAGCCCAAAAAACTTTTGAAATGCTTCAAAGTGCCACCCGAACCTAAAATATACAAGGTGTCATCATAATCTATAGTTTCAGCAAGATACGCACTAAGCTCATCCAGCATAATTTCATCATCCAATATGCCCGAACATTTAACAGATTGTACTAAGAGCTGATCATCTGGAATTTGCATTTCACCAAAATAGCGTGTTTTGACCTGACCTTTCGAAAAAGCATCTTCATCAATATCTCTCACTTCAGCCATTCTCGCTGATACTAAGCGGTGATTAATCATGCTATCTATGACTGAGGCGACAGCCTTAGGCGTCACCGCAAATACTGCGGAATGCATTTTTACGCCAGCAGGCAAGCCTAAGACTGTTTGTGTATCGCCGATAACTGAAAAAACATCTCTTGCTGTGCCATCACCACCGACAAAGACAAGCAGATCAATATGCGCATTGCGTATTTGCTCAGTCGCTAAGTGGGTATCTTTTGAGTTTGTCTTTTCTGGTGCATCGTAAACAATACTTACTTTCCCCAAAGAAAACCCTTCGCAGGCATGTTCCCCCATGAGTCCACTGGCAGTAATGATATGAATTCTTTTTAAATCCGTTTGAAGCGCAACCAGCATATCCCTGACACGCTGATTTACTCTAGGTTGCACCCCACGCTCAGCGGCGACATCCAATGAATCTTTATGATCGCTTCCCTTGAGAGCCGAGGGACCGCCGACACCCGCATAGGGATTAACGACTAAACCGAGCCGAAAGGAATGATCTTTTTTAAGGTAAACGCTGGACATTGATACTGAACTCTTTGGTATTTAATCTAAAGTTTCGGGTAAGACAACGGAAGTTTTTAGGAGGAGAGCTTTATTTGTGCTCATTTTCATAAATATAACTTGAAAGGCTTAATCGATGCTCGTCATTCATATCCAAAAACTCCAGGCCAACCACATAACTACCCTGTTCTAGTTTTTGATCACTGGAACTAAGCTGGATATTCCTGATTAAACAAGGAATTCTAAGATGTTTGTGCATTCCGCTAACGAATATTTCGAACATTAGCACCAATTCATGGCCTTTTTCACCTAAGGAATAAGGAGAAATCATCCGTGCTCCGGTTTTACTTAAATTGGTAATGATGGCGTGTTTTGGCCAATCACCGACAATATCAAAATCACTATCAACTGAAACTTCAATTTCAATATCGACTCTTTCCGAATTTCTAATCTGCCGTGTATTAACTGATTCAGGAAATTGAAGATGATAATAAGTGTAGGGATGACTTGAGCGGTAGATTACTTTGGTTTCAAAACCACAAACTCAAGTCATAGAAAATCAATAGGTTATTATTCGTATCAATTCATGTTCATTTGTGCTTCATGAATTATGCAGGTTAATTGTCTGCTCGGTTTACCCAACCACAACCAAATTCGTAATGGGAGGTCACGCGATGCCTTACAAAAACATTCTTGTCGCTCTCGC
>JBFJZQ010000431.1:0-2549 GCA_041622015.1 Oleiphilaceae bacterium | reverse complement strand
ATAGGGTGTACGGTGCACGTCAACAAATACTCAAAGTAGCTCTTATATGGCTTTCTATTAGCCTCATAAGTTCGTTTATCCTTTGGATACTATTGTTAAGAACAGTTATCAAGCCGATTAATTTTCTCGTTAGTCTTTCGGAATCTATTGCCAAATCAAGCTCAAGGCCAGCTACTAGCCCGCACTATGCATCCAAAGAATTCGCATTCCTAGACAATGCCATGCGAGACATGGCTAGTAGCTTACTTATCGCCCAAGACAACTACCGCCAACTTTATGAAAGTAACCCTGCAACATTTCTTACCATCGACGCCTCAGGAAATATCACCAATATAAACCTCTATGGGATATCGGAATTAGATATGAGCCGAGATGAAATCATTGGTATGCATGCGTCCGATCTATATTTCGAAGAAGATCAAGCAGCGTTTGAACAACATCTTGCGGAAACCTTCAACAACAAGAACACTGAAATGCACTGGCAGCTGAGACTAAAGCCGCGCGACACCATGTTTAAGTGGGTTCGTGATGTTGCAAGACGTGTCGAAATAGATGGTATTCCCTACGTGCTCGTTGTTTCTCAAGATGTCAGCGACCTTTACAAGCTATCCAATCGACTTAGCTATCAGGCAAGCCATGATGAGCTCTCAGGCCTTATCAACCGATCTGAGTTTGCACGCTTAGTCGAGGCGGCAATTAAAAAATCACAAACTTACAACCAAGAACACTGTGTCTGTTTCCTCGACCTTGACCAGTTCAAGATCATTAACGACACCTGTGGTCACTCAGCTGGTGATGAATTACTTAAACAAATTTCAAACATCCTTCAAAATGCGGTACGCAAAGATGACATGTTAGCGCGTGTTGGCGGTGATGAGTTTTCTCTATTACTCGAGTCTTGCAAGCCCAAGGAAGCAATAGAAGTCATCGACAATGTCAGAAAAGCGATTACAGAAAACCGCTTCAGTTGGAAAGATAAGTTCTTTGATATCGGAATTAGTGCTGGTATTTCTGTGATTTCATCTGAGGTAAAATCACTCCAAGAGGTTTTGACTGAAGCAGACAGCGCCTGCTATACCGCTAAAAACCAAGGAAGAAACCGTACTATTTTATTTGATGACGATTCACGTGCAGCAAAAAATACGCTCAGCGAGATGAACTGGGTATCTCAAATCAATCAAGCGCTGGAAAGCCAAAATGGTTTTGTTTTATACCTGCAAAAAATAACGAATCTTAAGCCTTCAAATTCGAATACTTTTAAAGGGGAAGTACTGATACGAATGCAAGACAAAGATGGAAACATCATTCCACCCGGTGCTTTTCTACCATCTGCAGAACGCTATAACTTGGCACATAAAATAGATCGTTGGGTGGTCGAGAATACACTAAACACCCTTACACAACATAAAGCTAAACTTTCTGGACAATGGCTCATCAGCCTTAATCTATCAGCACAAACTATTTCAAGCAGTTCCAGCAACAAGGAAATTCTATCGATCCTCGATGAACATCAAGACTTTAAACAACACATCTGTTTTGAGATAACTGAAACCGTAGCCATGGCAAACTATGCCACCGCCACAAAATTCATGAATGAGCTCAGATACAGAGGTTTCTTGCTGTCGCTCGATGATTTTGGTAGTGGCTTTTCTTCTTTTGGTTATCTCAAAAAAATGCCCGTAGATTTTGTAAAAATAGATGGCATGTTTATTCGTAACCTTGCAGACGACAAGATCGATCAAGCAATGGTTTCTTCAATGAATACCATCGCCCACGCCATAGGCAAACAAACCATTGCTGAATTTGTCGAAGATGAAACTAGTTTAAAGGTCTTAAAAGAACTGAACGTTGATTTTGCGCAGGGTTATTACTTCCACAAACCAGAGTCCCTAGACCATGTTCTCTTGACGCTAGAATCCTAATACAATTAAATAAGCATTTGAGGTCAGCTCTGATATGGGATTAGAGTTAATCGGTCAATCGGCATGCAATTTTGTCCCACATCGGCCTCTAAAATTGACCCACCTCTGAACCAAATATTAATGAACAATTCATATGACGCGAGAAACTGATTGTGAAAACCTTAACAAAAGAACTTCAAGACAGCATTACACCAGCACTTGCATTAGACTTACTGAAAGAAGGGAACCTACGCTTTGTAAACAATCTCAAAGCAAATCGAAATCTATTACAACAAGCCAACGAAACATCTGATGGCCAACACCCTTTTGCCACTATTTTAAGTTGTATCGATTCAAGAACATCCGCTGAAATAATTTTCGACCAAGGCTTAGGTGATATTTTTAGCATACGTGTAGCTGGTAATATTATTAATGAAGATATTCTAGGAAGTATGGAGTTTGCCTGTAAATTGGCGGGATCAAAAATCATCGTTGTTCTTGGACATAACAAATGCGGAGCAATTAGAGGCGCTTGTGATCACGTAGAGATGGGGCATTTAACCGGGCTTCTTTCTAAAATACAGCCTGCAATTGATTCCGAAAAAACAATTGAAGAAGATCGAACATCAAGCAATGAAGACTTTGTTT
>JBFJZQ010000430.1:0-2552 GCA_041622015.1 Oleiphilaceae bacterium | reverse complement strand
TGAGCCCTGCCAAGGCTGCTGAATAATTTGCATCAGCATAAAATGCTGAGATATAGCTATCCCAATTTGTGGCGTTAAGGTAAACACCGCCCTCCAATAAGTCACTCTTGGCCACAGTGCCCGAAACACGATTAAGGGCGACTGCCGCCAAGACTTTATTGCCAAGAATATCTGTACCGTAATAGCTGTAAGAAAAATATGAGGTATCAAGCGCTGCCAATTGTTTAGCGTAGTCTTTTAGTAATTCAATTTCATTGCCGGCTTTTTTATCGGTAGACGTGTCTTCACCCAAATTGATATTGGCGGCACCAGGAACAACGCCCCTGATCAATGCTAATAAAGGATCGGTATTATCGGTAATATTCAAGCCATCAGGTGCGCCTAAAGTTTCACTGAAATCGATACGACCATTAAATACACCCGATGCCGTTGGGGTATTCCATTTTTCACCTAAAGTCACATCACTTGGGGCATACAGTTTATCCCAGTAATAACGAGTCGATTCACTGCTACCCAGTGCTGGCAAATTCTGCTTATAAACGTTTAACGCTGACTCACCAATACGCTGGTAGGTCTTAGTCGTCATGTCATCAGAGACAAGCGTTAAGGTCAAATAGCCTTGCAGATTTTGAAGTTGAGCTTCCAGCGCGGTAAAGACTGCGCCGTTTTCTGCCAGTAAAAACGCTAACTGGGCCGAAGCCAAATAGCCGTTAGCGATATCTAAAGAGAACTTCGCCGAGGCATCGGTATATCGGGTTTCGTTGGTTAAATGCAAACCATGCTGAATGAAATCGCCAAGCTGACTAAACCAGGTCTGACGTTTAGCGCCATCGTTAGCTGTTTCAGTTGCTAAATCGAACCAAGTGTAGCTTGCACCACTATTGATACCGTCGTTGATGCTATTCCAAGCAGACTGTAAATTAAGCAGTTCTTGCTCAAGTGTGTACTTGATGCCGTCGCCATTAATTAGATCAGCATCGGGCACTTCTCTATCAATAGACACATCCAAATCGAGCGTGGTCACGCTATGCGCGAGCAAGTCTTCGATAATATTGATCTTGGTTTCTTTATTGGCTCGCAGTAAGGCGTCCTGAACATCCTGAATACTGATATCAACACCATCAGCCGTCGTCACATAAGCGCTCTTCAACCATGCTGACTTAGAAGCTATCGCATTGTCTACCAGCTCTTTTTGTGCAAGATAAGCTTCATCAGTTTTCGGGCCGCTATAGTCTTTCATGAAGGTCTGGGCAGTACGTACAGCGTCTGTGTCCATCGGGTCGCCGGTAAATAAGTACTCACCTAACTTAAGCGTTTCGGTACCCAAATTTGCCGTTAAACCATCTGCATCTTGCGCATTGATAATAACGGTATCATCACCGGATGATCCGGCAATACGTACTACACCCGCAATGCGCGATAAGTCGTAACTTTCTGGAATCCAACGGGTTTCCGTGCGCTCTGGTAAGGTATCAAAACGATAAGCATTGATACCGTCTACTTCTACTGAGCGCCATTGTTCAACAACATTATAGTTTTCATCATCTAAAGCTTTCACGTCATAGAATAAAGACAGAAGATCAACCAGCAGATCACCACCAGTTTGATTATTACCGTGCGCTCTCACCTGCTCATAATCAATTTTTATAAAGGAGTTTTTACCTTGATCGACCCCTTCCACATGCGGCATATAGCCAGAACCTTCAGGTATCTGACTGGTAACGACATGGTCACCCTCCAGATTAACCGGTCTATGCGTATGACCATGCAAAAAGTCTCCCCATAAAGAATAGGCAAGCGCTTCACGTAAATAATCTGTAAACAAAATATCATCGATAGATAACAGACCCATCGGGTTCTGAACCCATTTATCTATCCACAAACCGCCACCGCCAAGCAAGGCTTTGACGCCCGCTAAATCAAGCGCTTCTGGCATTTGTGCTAGTTGATCACTCGTCAAATAACCTCTTATTTTTCGGTAATCAGAACCTGAATTTTGCTTATATTGGCCAGGTAGATAGGCGAATTCGTTAAGGATGTCGCGGGTGTTATTCACATAATTATCGAAGCCACTACCGTATTTAATTTGGCTGCTGGTCGTGGCATTTAAGCCCGCTCTGAAATGATACAAAGCAGTGGCAACATTGGTTTCAAGCAGATCCCAATGGTCTCGGCTAATTTTTACTTTAGAGACATCGGCTGAAGGGAACCAAGCCTTGAAAAACTTCTGGAATAACTCAACCATCTGAGTTTCATCAATATCTGCTTTGGCACCGTCTTTACGTTCTTGCTGCGTAAGTTCATCTTCGAATTTACGTTTTACTAAGCTAATTGAGTCGTAGCTGACAGAGGATGACATTAACTGCTCGATCGAGACTTTTTGCCCAACCGTGTATATGGCGCCCGCTTTAGGATAGGTCACTTCAAAGGATTCAGCGGCACCACCAATTTGTACTTCGTCGGCACCCGAACCTAGATTCAATAACAAGCTTAAGCCAGCATCCAAACCGTACAACCAGACTTTGTCGTCACCGGCGCCAGTCACTAGCGCT
>JBFJZQ010000429.1:0-2554 GCA_041622015.1 Oleiphilaceae bacterium | reverse complement strand
TGCTGAATTACATGTATGAGACCGTTGTGGCCATTGGGCACAAACCCAGCGTTGGGATGCGATGTACCCGTTAATTTTAGATCATTTTTTAGGGAATAAAAAATGAAAGGCTGGGGAGCTAATACTGGTTTTCTAGCTGTTTACACGGTGTTAAAAAATCAATCGAGTCTGACCCCATTGATTTAATGCATCTAGCCCAATAAGTAAAGTCATTGGAGAGTTTGAGATAGATGTCATCTTATCCTTAAACCTCTCCGAACTATGGAGCCATACAATGGAATACTCGGGCATAGACAAGGACTTTTACGATAGTTATTTTTCTGGAAAAGATATTGGTCACGCCATAAAAGTGAAAAGCGTAAAAAGATATGCAAAGCACAAAAAACTGAGTGAGTTCAATATAAATTACGCCCCTCAATCATTCGCATATTTATAAAACGCTAACAAGGCGCTGTGCCGGAGTTTTGCTAAGGATCATGGAAGGGATATTTAGGGTCAGAGTAAAAACTATTCCAAGTCATTTCTGCTTTCAAACCAGAAGTTTTTACTCTGACCCTAAATACTGGGAAGCATTTAAAATATCAAATAGCATATACTTTTTTGGTGTTGGTATATTATCAGGCGCTATATATTGGTATTGTAGTAGTCCGAGACCAACACACTAACAAATCACTAAACTTGACCGGCGCAAAAGACGCGCCGCCAAGTTAGCTCAACCGTTATGCTTTTTTCTTTTTAATGGAATTCATACTATAAAATGAGTTACTTGGCACAAAAAACTGGACGAACCAGTAAAATAAAATCCCTACCTAATTATACTACCGCAGGTTCATATTGCTTTTTCAGTCAGTGCATTGAGCTAAATACTTTAGAACTTTCAGATCTTCAGTCTTTTGCTGATCCAAGTAAATCTATTGATGATAATTATCAGGCGATACTAAAATTTGGACCTTTGTTGGGTCATGAAGTTAAGCACTGGTATGACGCACATTCAACTCTGTGGGGATTAAGGCTTCTTAAAGATATTTATTGCTGTAGAAACGACTTACATGAAGCAGAAAGCAATGGAATAAGCACCAAACTACCTCATTTTCATCGTCAGCTGACTATGTATGACCGAATCCAGTATATAAAATACCCATCGTATTACTCTACAGTAAACCCAGACGCAAACACGGATAAGCCTTGGAGGTATGATTTTTCTGCTGGAATAATGTTCTCTAAGTACGGAAAGCCAACAGATAGAAATATATTCTTCACAAGATTTAACAATGCTAAGGGTGAATTAATAGCACGCGTTCCATTTAGCTTGTGCTCATTGCTAGAAGCTTCAGCTGTAGCACAAGAATTAAACTCAAAGATTCGAATTATCTCGTTGCTTGATGATCCTGTTAGCAAAAGAATTGAAACGGATAAATTACTTAAAGATACACTTGATGAGTTATACAACGAAAACTTAGTTGAGTACTCAGTGGTTGCTCATAAAGTATCAAACGCTTTTCAAATATCAGACGCGGTAGAGTCTTATAATATTGCGGCCAAGATGACAAGGATAATATTGAATCTAACAGATGATATTTTTCGATCTATAAAACCCAAAGAGCTTCTTCTCGCTCAATTTGAAGCATTTTTTGAGCCTTATGAAAATGCTTTAAGTCATCTTGATTACGGGGCTATTTTTTCTCTCCTAGTTGATGCCCTTTATAGCAAATATCAATCACAAGGAAGACAGGTTACCAATGATAACCTTAACACCCTTATTGATGAGATTTTCAAAGAGCATTTAAACTTAGGTGCCAGTGAGATATTTGAAAAGTCAAAACTTGAGGTTGAAAAAGTATGTTCTCCTGTAAGTTTTGACTTAGATAAAGATTATCTTGATGAGGCCTTATCTTTCGGCAAGGAACTTCATAATAAATTCGGACTTATCGGGAGTCATTTTATTAATTTAGATGACAATCTAATCCCAGACTTTATTCTTGGTGATGGTGAATTTATATCCCAGCGAAATTCTGACAAAGATATTTTTGAAGATAGATACTTTCAGCTTACTGGATATTTCGACTATTTAGATGGATTTTCGAAAGCATGTATTGTTTAGAGCAAGCATAACAAACGCATCAAAAACGACGCCAAACACTCCAGTTGCTTTGTGTTTCCGCTTAGCTTCAACTTAACACAAAGCAACTTCCATATTCGGCTCGTTTTATGCGGGCGTTATATTTTAAAAGAGGGCTGGGCGCTACTCCAACAGTTCTACCGATTTCCACGGATTATTCACCGAAAAATCAATGGGGTCAGATACTGTCTTAAAAAACAAGCCTAAACGGCCTGTTGTTGATAATTAATATCAAACAGTTTGCCTGACTTTAACAAATCAATGGCAAATCAATGGGATCAGACTCGATTGATTTATAGATCGTGAAAATCAAGGTAAAATCAAGCGGTCAGCCAGCTTGATTCAGAAGGTAGTGAGCCCCACTCTTAACAAGAAACTGATGAGTTCAATTGACGGCTATTGGTTAAATTAATCATTAAAAAACATGCAATCAGA
>JBFJZQ010000428.1:0-2569 GCA_041622015.1 Oleiphilaceae bacterium | reverse complement strand
TCAATATTCGCAATCGTATGTATATCTTTATCACCTCGGCCAGATAAATTAATAATCATAATTTTATCTGAAGACATAGTAGCTGCCTTTTTAATGCCATAGGCTATTGCGTGGCTTGATTCGAGCGCGGGCATAATACCTTCAACGAGCGTTAAACGCCTGAAAGCATCTAAGGCTTCGGTGTCTGTAACTGAGACGTATTCTGCGCGCTTCATATCTTTTAACCATGAATGTTCTGGCCCGACGCCTGGATAGTCTAATCCTGCGGAAATAGAGTGAGTGCCCATTATTTGACCATCATCGTCTGACATTAAATACGTTCTATTTCCATGAAGTACACCGGGTGAACCCGCTGACAAAGGTGCGGCATGTCGACCAGTTTCTATTCCATCGCCACCAGCTTCCACACCATACATTTCAACATTATGATCACAAATAAAGGGATAAAATAAGCCAATTGCATTTGACCCACCACCTACACATGCGACCAGCGCGTCTGGTAAGCGCCCTTCTTTTTCCAAGCACTGTATTTTTGCTTCGCGCCCTATAATTGATTGAAAGTCTCTCACTAACATTGGATAAGGGTGAGGCCCTGCAACCGTACCTATGATATAAAATGTATTATCAACATTTGTCACCCAATCTCTTAGGGCTTCATTCATTGCGTCTTTAAGGGTGCGAGTGCCACTTTTGACCGCTTCTACTTCCGCACCCAATAACTTCATCCTATATACATTTAGTGACTGACGACGGACATCATCAATCCCCATAAATATTTTGCACTCAAGACCTAAACGAGCCGCAACCGTTGCCGTTGCTACACCGTGTTGACCAGCTCCGGTTTCAGCGATTACTCTAGGCTTACCTAGATATTTTGCCAACAAAGCCTGCCCAATCGTATTATTAACTTTATGCGCACCGGTATGATTAAGATCTTCGCGCTTTAAATAGATTTTTGCCCCACCTACTTCTCTTGTTAGACGGTCCGCAAAATAAAGTGGCGATGGACGACCTACATAATCGGCCATATCCACATCAAACTCCCGGCGAAATTCTTTATCATCTTTCAGCGATAAATATTGTTTCTCTAAATCATCTAATGAAGACATCAATGTTTCAGAAACAAATTTACCACCATAAGGCCCAAAATGGCCTTTATTATCAGGAAGTTGCTGGAGTAATTCTTCTGTTATTAATCTATTCGCTGGCACGCGACACCTCATTTAAAAATTGGGTAACAGTTTGATGGTTCTTCTTTCCTTTGCTTAGCTCAACACCACCGCTAACGTCCACAGCATACGGACGAACCGTCTGAATTGCTTGATAAATATTCTTCTCATTCAAACCACCCGCTAAAATAAGTGGTTTCATTCGTTCATGGGGTAGTAGTGACCAATCAAAACGTTCCCCTGTACCACCTGGCACACCTTGTTTATATGCATCCGCTAAAATTGCAAGCGCACTGGGAAATGCCTTTTCGGCATGCATAAAATCTTGGCTAGATTGTATTCTAATCGCTTTTATATAGGGAACGTTAAAACCTAGACATTCTTGCTCTTGTTCATCACCATGAAACTGGAGAAGATCAAGAGAGCCAGAACTGCATATCTGGCTAATTTCGACTCGACTAGCATTAACAAACAAGCCCACTCTTGATACAAAAGGCGGGAGTTCTTTACAAATTTCTTTTGCTTGCTCAATAGAAATATACCGAGGACTTGGTTTATAAAACACAAAACCAAGTGCATCAGCTCCTGCAGTTATGGCTTGAATGGCGTCTTCATAAGAAGTTATACCGCAAATTTTTGATCTCACTCTCACTTAACAAGTCATCCGCACAATATGAATCACAAAGCCATGATACTAAAGGAGTAGCATTATATCGACTTGCTTAAATACACTAAAGCTTTAAAAACTTTCAATTGATATAGCTAAGACAATTAAATATGACAATACAGTCAGATATTTAAAAAATTGGAATATTAATAATATTATTTATTCAAGTACGCAATTTTCCAAATTTCTTGATCCACAACGCTTTGGCGAGATGAGGCATCTATCATAGCTTGAATTAATGAAGGTGCACCTGATGATACAGGAATCCCGAAGTGTTCAGGATAATCTACCTGAGTCAAAAATAACCCGTAAGGCGGTGCTGTAATAGATGCTTTTGTCCTATCACGCGCTTTTAAAACACGTGAGCACCAATCTACAGATTCTCTTCCTGCACCAATAGTCATTAAAACGCCAGCAATATTACGAACCATATGGTGTAAAAAAGCATTTCCTTTTATATCAAGCAAAATAATATTTCCATATCGCGAGACATTCACAAACTCTAAATACCTAAACGGGGACTTTGATTGGCAGCCGACAGCTCGAAATGAAGTGAAGTCATGTTCACCAACTAAACATTGCGCAGCTTCATGCATAGCCGTCGCATCTAGCGGATGATGATACCAAGTCAATTCAGTAGAAAAATTTGCTGGTCGTATTGGGTGATTATATATCACATAATTATAACGACGACTCGTAGCTGAAAATCTGGCATGAAATTGCTCATTAACCT
>JBFJZQ010000427.1:0-2584 GCA_041622015.1 Oleiphilaceae bacterium | reverse complement strand
GCGGAGTTAAATTGAACAGCCCTTCGACAGACTCAGGGAGCGCAGTCATCGCACGTTGAGCCCGTCGAAACGTTCTTGATGAAATGCGGAGTTAAATTGAACAGCCCTTCGACAGACTCAGGGAGCGCAGTCATCGCACGTTGAGCCCGTCGAAACGTTCTTGATGAAACGCGGAGTTAAATTGAATAGTCCTTTGGTAAACAGAGGAAATCACCTAATTTAGAAATTGGAGTAATCACTTTGGATGCATTATTAGATTTTTCCGGTAAAACCACGCTGATCACCGGCGCAGCAAGTGGTTTTGGTAAAAGCTTGGCAGCAGAACTAGCCAAACGAGGCGCTAACTTAGTATTAGCAGATTTCAATGAAAAGGGCTTAGCTGAAACGGTAAGAGAACTAGAAGCAAATGGCGCAAAGGTTGCCTCACTAGTAGGGGATATTGCTGAAGAATCGCATTCGGAAGAATTGGTTGCGTTGGCGGTGAATACTTTTGGTAAGTTAGATATCGCTGTGAATAATGCTGGCTTAGCTCCACAGTTAGCGCCACTTACACAGTTGGATGGACCGACACTTAGTCGTCAGCTAGATGTAAATACCAAAGGCGTGGCTTTTGGCTTGAAGCATCAATTACGCGTGATGTCTGCGCAACGTGATGGCGCTATTTTGAATGTCAGCTCAATGGCGGGTTTAGGTGGTACGCCAATGGGAAGTAGTTACGGTGCGGCCAAGCATGCGGTCATTGGTTTAACCAAAACGGCGGCGGTAGAGTGTGGTGGAATGAATGTGCGCGTTAACGCAATTTGCCCATTCTTCACAGCCACACCGATGGTCGATAACCCGATTATGAACCCGAAAGGTGACATCGAAGATGTAAATAAAAACCTGGCGCGCGGATGCCCGATGAAACGTATCGCTCGGGTTGAAGAAGTCGTGAGCGTGATGGTGATGATGCTTTCTCCAGCGAATTCTTACATGAATGGTATTGCTGTTCCTGTTGATGGTGGCATGTCTGCGATGTAAATTAATCATCTTGATGAGGGTGATTTTTCTCAACAAGGTGTTATGCTCAAGGCTATAAATACACAAAGATCATTCAGATACATTCGCTTTAGTTTTGAGGAAGAGTATGAGTACAAATAAAGAATTTGATGTGGTTATCTGGGGGGCGACCGGTTTTACGGGCAGACTCGTGGCTGAATATTATTTACGTCATTATGGCTTATCAAACGATTTTAAATGGGCGATGGCCGGCCGTAGCCTGAGCAAGTTGGAAGAGATTCGTTCGAGTATAGGAAATAATGCTATTCCTTTAATTGTTGCCGATAGTCACGATAAAGCCAGCTTGGATGCAATGGTTAAAAAAACCAAAGTAATTTGTACTACAGTAGGCCCTTACGCTAAATATGGTAATGAATTAGTCGCTGCGTGTGTTGAAAATGGTGTAGATTATTGTGACTTGGCGGGTGAAACCCAGTGGATTCGTCGGATGATCGATAAGCACCATGAGCAAGCACAAAAAACGGGTAGTCGAATTGTTCATTGTTGTGGCTTTGATTCGATTCCTTCAGATATGGGTACTTATTTTATTCAGAAAGAAGCCAAAAAAGCATTTAATGAGCATTGTGTGAAAGTAAAAATGCTCTTGAAATCTGCCAGTGGCGGGTTCAGCGGTGGTACTTATGCCAGTATGCAGAATGTGATGTTAGAAGCGAGTAAAGATTCTGAGGTTGCTAAAGTCTTGTTTAATCCCTATGGCTTGAATCCGCAGGGTGAATGTTTTGGTGCTGATAAGGGGGATCTGCAATCGGTGAAATTCGAAGCTGATATCGGTTCTTGGATTATGCCCTTTGTCATGGCGGCGATTAATACGCGAGTAGTGCGTCGTTCCCATGCATTGTCAGGCTATCCCTACGGCAAAGACTTTCAATACCAAGAAGCGATGGTCAGTGGCAAAGGTTTTGTTGGCCGACTCAAAGGCTATGTAGGACTTGCAGCGCTTGCAGCCATTATGGCAGGAAAACCTGACTCACTTTATAAGAAAGTGTTGAATCGTTTCTTCCCAAAACCTGGCGAAGGACCTTCTAAAGAAGAGCGTGAAGCAGGGTTCTACAATTTTGTTGTTGTGGGTACATTTCGTGACGGTGAGATTATGATGGTAGAGGTAACCGGCGATCGAGACCCTGGTTATGGCTCAACGTCTAAAATGTTAGGTGAGAGTGCCGCTTGTTTAGCCTTGGACAAAGCAAAAACACCTAAAGTAAGCGGCGTGTTAACACCTTCAGTTTCTATGGGGGATGCGCTGTTAGATCGTTTAGAAAAGCACGCAGGTTTAACGTTTTCAGTTAAATAAACTCAAAGTTACAAGACATTTCGACGGCTCAATGAGCATGTGAAATATAGTGATTTAGCTTTATAGGGTGTGCTTGCGCACCATGATTTGAGTACCAAGCTTCGGTGCGCAAGCACACCCTATAAACATAAGTAATTTGCGTCGAAATGCTTGTATTGAGTTCCGTCGAAATGCACTTGGCGAAAGTCCCTTCGACGGCACAGTTCAACTCGTATGTTTAAAACTTCAATTCAT
>JBFJZQ010000426.1:0-2588 GCA_041622015.1 Oleiphilaceae bacterium | reverse complement strand
TCTAACTTTCCCCAGCCTTCCAGAAATTGTTTTAATACGCGCTCTCAGTAAACGTCGGTCGGACTCTAGCTGCGTTTCACCCGGTCCACGAAGACCAATACCACCTTTTTGTCTTTCCAAATGCGTCCAACCACGAATAAGTCGTGTCGACATATATTCAAGCTGAGCTAACTCTACCTGAAGCTTACCTTCATGGGTTCGAGCTCTTTGGGCAAAGATATCTAAAATCACACCCGTGCGATCTATTACTCGACAACCAAGACTAGCTTCTAAATTACGCTGCTGACTAGGTGATAATGCATGATTAAAAAGAACAACATCTGCTTCTGCATGCTCCAGCTCAAAACGAACTTCTTCGAGCTTGCCTTTACCAATAAAATATTTAGGATCTGGTTTATCTCGTGACCCCGTAACAACACACAAAGCTTCAACACCGGCTGAAGAAACCAGCTCTTGAAACTCCTGCACATCTTCTCGCTCTTTTTCAGCAAAAAAATTGATATGGACAAGAATTGCAAATTCACCAGAGTCAGGACGATCAAACACGCTTAGAATTCTCCAAGGGAACTGAGTTGGGTAAAAGGAAAAAGCCTATAAGAAACAAGGGCGTTATTTCGCTATTAATCGAAAAAACGCCCTTAAAAGAGAAGTAATAATTTTGGAACATATACCTAATTATTAAACTTCTTGGTCTTCCGGTGAAACAACACGAACATTTCGCGCTGGAACAACCGTAGAAATAGCATGCTTATACACCATCTGACTGACTGTATTTTTCAGCAAGATAACAAATTGATCAAATGATTCTATCTGCCCTTGAAGCTTAATGCCGTTCACCAAGAAAATGGAAACAGGAATGCGCTCTTTACGTAAAGCGTTTAAGTATGGATCTTGAAGTGAGTGGCCCTTAGACATGTTATTATCTCCTAGTTTTTATAAAATCTGTCTTTCTATATTGTATCGATTTAGCTTATTTAAAGCTTAAAGTATGTGACCTGAGTCTTAATATGCGGCATTTTCAACGATTTTTAACGCTTTAGCCAGCACTTTTACATCATTTGTATCTAACTGGTATAAATTTGGCCAACTTCTCAACCAAGTTAATTGCCTTTTTGCCAGCTGCCGAGTAGCAATAATTCCACGCTCTCGCATCTCTTCATAACTCAACTTCCCCTCAAAGTAGTCCCATGCTTGGCGATACCCGACACAACGCATGGATGACATATCAGAAGTAATTTCTTCTTGCTGATAGAAGGCTTGAACCTCCTCAAGAAAACCATTATCTAGCATGCTATCAAATCGTTTTTCGATACGTTGGTGCAATTCTTTTCTATCAAGCGGGGCTATTGAAAAATTCAGAAACCGATAAGGTAATGGCGGCAAGCCCCCAATTAAACTACTCATATTTTCAACATCACTACTATTTTTATTAAGATGCTTAGTCTCAGTGTAACCGCCATCTGACGCTTTACCAGTTTGATTCTGTTGATCATTCCACAATTGCGTCATTGTCTTACCGCTAACACGATAAACTTCAAGTGCTCGCTGAAGACGCTGAGAGTCTGTCGGTTTAATGCGCGCAGCAGAATCAGGATCAACTTGTGCAAGCTGTGCATGAATATGTGCCCAGCCATGCTGCTCGGCATCCTTAGTTATTTCAAGACGAATCTGCTCATCCGCGGAAGGCAAATTTGCAATCCCCTGCTGGATGATTCGGTAATACATCATTGTGCCACCTACTAAAAGCGGTATTCTGCCTTTAGCTGTAATTTCCTGCATTTCTCGATAGGCATCCGTATAAAACTGCGCAACCGAGTAACTTTCAGTGGGTTCAATGATATCGATAAGTTTGTGCGGAGCTTTTTGCAAAAACGCTTTGTCTGGTTTAGCGGTACCAATATCCATGCCTTTATATATCAATGCAGAATCAACACTAATAATGTCGCAAGGTAGGTTTTCTGTTAAAGCTAAAGCTAAGTCCGTTTTCCCTGCAGCCGTTGGCCCCATTAAGCAAATGGCCAAAGGTAAACCTTTCATTGAAGACTGAAGAGCTAAATCTTCATTTAATAGAGCCACATCTATTTGGTCTGATGATAAATCAGCCACCTTATCGGCCTCTCAAGAATAACTTATCCAACTCATTCATAGATAACGCTGTCCAGGTAGGACGCCCATGATTACACTGCCCACTTCGCTCCGTCGCTTCCATATCTCTCAATAAAGCGTTCATCTCGGGCACCGTCAACACTCGATTAGCTCTAACAGAACCATGACAAGCCATACTACTCATCAACTCATTAGCTGCATTTTCTAGCTGGTCAGAATAACCGTATTCAATCATGTCACTCAGTAAATCCCTTACCAAAAAAGCCACATCAACATTCTGAAGAATGACAGGGACTTGTCGAACAATGATACTTTCAGGACCAGAGCGCTCCAGCCTAAGGCCGAATTTTAATAAACCTTCAGCACAGCTCTCTGCAATATCTGCTTCTTTCTGACTTACAGCTATATTCATAGGCACCAATAGAGGCTGAGCCACAATGCCTTTTTGATAAAAATCTGTTTTCATTCTTTCATACGTAATA
>JBFJZQ010000425.1:0-2609 GCA_041622015.1 Oleiphilaceae bacterium | reverse complement strand
GATTTTGAGTATGAATTTCAACTTGCTGATATGAATAGGCAATTAGCCCCACAGGCTGAAACAATGTTTCTGACACCAGAAACCCACCTTTCTTATCTCTCATCCACACTTATTAGAGAAATTTCATACCTAGGCGGAGATGTATCTAATTTTGTACACCCCAAAATCGTTGATGCATTAAAGCAAGTCCATTTAGCTAACTCCCAGAAATAACAGCCATCCACGAGGTATTTTTATGGCATTACTGATTACTGACGAATGTATTAATTGCGATGTTTGTGAGCCTGAGTGTCCAAATGAAGCGATTTCACCCGGTGATGAAATTTATATCATAGACCCGAGTAAGTGCACTGAGTGCGTAGGTCATTATGATGAGCCACAATGTGTCGAGGTATGCCCTGTAGACTGTATTCCGCACAACCCAGAACATATAGAAACCAAAGAACAATTGATGGCAAAATATCATAAGCTAACAAGTTAATTGAACAAACAAAGCTAAGCCTCGGTTTATAAACTAAAAATGGACGTAAAATTTTATAGTTTTTATAAGTCCCCACCTATCATTGCACATTTTTTATACTAGACTGAATTTATAAGCAATGTTGTTTATAAAAAGTATTGTGTATTCAGAGAATACCTATTTATTTCCTTAAATAATCTATTGTATTTCATTATCTAGATATAAGTAGTTGGACTTATCATGGCTAACAAAGAAGAAAGTACTGAGCAGGCACCGCTCACAGAAGAACAACGAATTACCGCTCTCGAAGATAAAGTTGGCATCAATAAGATTGTACTGATTAGTATGGCACTTTTTCTTATTGTTGCCGTTTCAGTCGCAGCAACATTCCTTGTGGTCTCTATTTTTACCAAGGAAGACGCTTTAGATAGTGAAGCAGTAATTGCTCTTCAAGCTAAAGTGACAGAACTTGAAGGCACAATTGAAGCAATGAAGAAGGTCACTAAAAGCTCTCGAAATGACCTTTTAGTGTTAAAAGAAAAAGTAGCTAATAGCAGTAACCAGACCCTTCAACAGATCATTCTTGATCAAGAACGCGGCCATCAGGAATTCTTAGAGACGTTAAGATCAGGCATGTACGACATTGCACATATGCTTCCTGGCTCCCGTACTTGGCTTGAGGTATATAGTGAAAAAGTTGATAAGGCCGAAACCTATAGTAAAGACAGAGAAAAAGCCTTGTTAAAATTACAAAAAGGATCAATAAGTGAAAAGGCTGCCGAAGATGATCCTTTTGCCGAAGGTTTTTAACTCTTCTTTTTAGTACTCTTGTTTTCCTTAGTCTTACTTTCAGTGACAGAGGGCTCAATATCGGGCCCCATCAGAACTGCTAACCACTTGGTATCATCACTGCTCTCAAAAGCAATTTTGAGCATCATCGTTAACGGAACCGACAACAACATACCTACCGGCCCCAGCACCCAGCCCCAAAACACCAAAGACAGGAACACCACCAATGTCGACAAACCTAGACCCTTTCCCATATAACGCGGTTCAATGACATTACCCATCAATAAGTTGGCAATTAAGTAGCCTAAGCCGGTAAACAGCATATAAAACGGGCCAAGCTGAACCAAAGCCAGTAACATCGCAGGCACTGCCGCAATGATAGAGCCAATGTTAGGTATAAAGTTAAATAAGAAAGCAATCAAGGCCCACAAGAGCGGGTAATCAACACCCAGCAACCAGAGCCAAACATATATCATTAAGCCGGTTGCTAAACTAACCACGACTTTGATCGTCATATATTGTTTTACATTATCTAAAAAGCGTTCGATATGGAGCATATGATCGCTTTTATCGCCAAATGCTTTGTGCAATTTTGCCGGCAATGACACACCTTCAAACAGCATAAAAATCACGGTCAAAATAATTAGGAATGAGTTTGATAAAACTCCACCTAAATTACCTAGAGTATCAACTGCAAGCTTGAACAGGGTGGATGGATCAAAGTGCTGCATTAATTTGTCACGTGGGATATCAACACCCCAAGTATTTAACTGGCCAACAACACCTCCAAGCAAAACCCTAAAGCTTTCTTGATATACCGGTAAATCTTTTGAAAAAGCATTGAGAGAGGTGGTAATAATTGAGAGAAATATCAGTTGGAAAAGACTGATAAATAGCACGACAAAAATTAATGAAAGCCAGGCAGGCAAACCTTTTCGCTGCATTAGCAGAAAAGGTGGTGCACAAATAATAGCGAAGAAACCAGAAAGCAAGAAGGTCACCATGATCGATTCTGCTGCACGAATTCCGGCAACGACAACCACAAATGCTGCAAATATAAACAGCACGCGTGTCGCTGCTGAAAAACCATGATCCTTATGCATATTTTTTACCTTATTCACTTACCCAGCTTACAGCTCGACCATGCTTATGCACTTCAATCAGACAACTATGAAGGCTCTTAACTGCCAAGTCATAATCGTCTTCATTAATCACAAATTGCATATCTACTTGACGCATCGTCTGATGCATCGCCAATACACTAATATTCTGCTCTGCTAAAGCACCCACAGTTTGCGCTAAAATGCCGGGGACTTTCATATTGCTACCAATAGCAGAAACTATTGCCACTTTAGACTGG
>JBFJZQ010000424.1:0-2627 GCA_041622015.1 Oleiphilaceae bacterium | reverse complement strand
ACTAATAAGGAGTTTCTTAGATAAACTTTGTGTAGACATGGATATTTCTCATTTTAAAAGTATGAATAATTTAATGGTTCAACCAACCATTAATAAACTAAGCTACCCAGCAAAAATCAAAACTGATTGATATGGTAGGCCTAGGCTAGGATATTTAAAGCAAGCCGCAAGATAATTTGAATTAAACAACAACTTAAACGACTCTAAAAATCTAGCGCAGGCATAATAACAGATTTTATCCCAAGAATGAGAGTTCAAGATTGATTAATCTTTAGCAAACTATCATTATTCAGCTTTTGCCCTCCCTTATAAGAGAGAATTATTAATGACCCAAGCTTCCACGCCAAATTATTCTAGGCTTATTGAGACGATGCAGGACAGACTGAATGAGTTAGAAATGAAAGTTATTTTCCAAGATGATCTTCTGAATACTTTAAATGACATCGTTACCCGTCAAGACAAAGAAATTATGAAGCTATGGGATGCTAATCGGCTTTTAAAACAATCTATGCAAGATATTAGAGGCAGTTCAAAAGAGGAAGCCATTGACACTCCCCCACCTCATTATTAAATATTAATTTGAAACACTAAAGAAAACTCAAAACAGCCTAAGCATGTTTTTTAGGTGTTCGAGATATAGGCACGACATTTGATGTTTCTTGCTCACCTTGAGCTGAAGTTTGAGCACCATCTACAATAGGCAGCGAAAGCTCCCCTGAAGATAGCCTAGCTTCTTGCTCATAGTCATTTCTAGATAAATTCCACACCAAATCACTTAATTGATCTAAAGGATTATAACCAAGCGGTGCTTTGAGCAGTGCGTTTCTGACTGAAAAACAATCAAATAAATGACAATGCTGATCAATCTGGCTGAGAATAGCTTCAACCTCGGGCCAAGGGAGGGATATTTCCCGACCCTTCATGATTCTAGGGTGATCCGTGGGTAATGGGTCATCGGCAATCAGTAACTCTTCAAATAACTTTTCGCCAGGTCTTAGCCCGGTATATTGAATTTCAATATCACCATCAGGATTATCTTTAGTTTTCGGTTCTAGCCCCATCAGATGTATCAGCTTGATTGCAAGATCAGCTATTTTGACCTGCTCCCCCATATCCAGAAGAAAGACATCTCCCCCTTTGCCCATCGACCCAGCCTGAAGAACTAGGAGCGCAGCCTCGGGAATCGTCATAAAATAACGGGTAATATCAGGATGGGTCACCGTGATCGGTCCACCTTCTTGAATTTGGCGTCTGAATAGAGGCACAACAGACCCAGAAGAACCGAGGACATTACCAAAGCGAACCATACAAAAACGTGTCGTATTCTGCCGTTGCGCCAAGCCCTGAAGTACTAATTCAGATAAGCGTTTAGTTGCACCCATAACATTGGTCGGACGAACTGCCTTATCTGTTGAAACAAGTACAAACGTTTTTACTCCCGCCTTGATGGCGGCCTCTGCACAATACCAAGTCCCAAAAACGTTATTTCTGACGCCTTCAATCACATTATGCTCAACCAGAGGCACATGCTTATAAGCCGCCGCATGATAAAGCGTTTCCACCGAAAAGCTCTTCATCACCACTTCCATTCTGTGCTGCTTTTGCACAGAGCCCATGACGGCATGCAATTCAGTTTTGAGATCTTTTTTTCGAATATATTCAGAAATTTCTTGTTCTATTTGATAGAGCGCAAACTCGGAAAGTTCAAATAAAACCAAACGGCTTGGATTCAATTTGATGATCTGTCTACAAAGTTCAGAGCCAATGGAGCCGCCTGCTCCAGTGACCATCACCACTTTATTCGAAATACAATCGGACAGACCAGACCTATCAGCAGGTACCTCATCGCGCCCCAATAAATCTTCAATTTCGACATCACGTATTTCTTCGATTTTGGCCTTTCCACTGACAACATCATTGATCTGTGGAATAGTTTGCACAACGACAGGGTGCTTTTCTAAAGACTGAATTACCTTACTACGAGAAGACCTAGGGGCATGCCCCAACGCTAACAAAACACGTTTCGCGCCATATTTATCTATTATCTTATCCATCTTGTCGGCACCATATACCGACAAGCCATTTAGGATACTACCCTGTTTAGTAGCATCATCATCGATAAACGCAACAGGCTGTAGGTTTTTTCCATGAAATAAAATAGAACTAAGCTGCAACCCGGACTTACCCGCACCATAGATAATCACCCGTTCTTTAGGTTGCATCATTTTTCGATGGACTAATGAACGCGCAATCATTCTGGTGCCACCTACAAAAATTAATGCCAGGCAGGCATAGATAATCGGTACAGAGCGAGGAAGTGGCGCACTTAACAAGAAACCCAGGGCAGATAAAACAACGGTGGATATGGCAACGCCAACAATGATGGCTACCATGGCGTGATTACTCATATAACGAATCACGGCCCGATATAAACCCAAGCGGGCGAAAGCAAAAATACTAATTAAGACGGTGGCAGAGCCAACCAACACTATTGATAAATCAGAGGGGATATAGACGGTATCAAGACGCAGACTTAAAGCTAACCATAATGCAAAAGGTAAACTAATCGAATCGACAAACACAGAAACTAGGCGTTTTTGGTAGCGAGGTAAATACAGCAGTTTATT
>JBFJZQ010000423.1:0-2642 GCA_041622015.1 Oleiphilaceae bacterium | reverse complement strand
ACGCGCCAATCAATACTTCTGACATCATCACCCGGTTGATAAACGCGAACCTCTGAAAACTCCATGCCACGGCCTCTGAATTTCGATAAGTGGCCACCGGTTTGCGGTCGGGAAATCTTTTTGGTTTTGGGTAATTTAATTGATTGAACTGTCCAGCGTAGATCCATGAGCTGTTTTAAACTCGAATAGACTTTGCCTTCCTCTAAAGAAGCTGAGCTTGGAGTGCTGGAAAACGGATTAAATTGATTCAACATAGTAAATGAGTTATCTCAAGCTTGATGAACATTAGGCTACAGGAACTCGATGAATTAATTCGTTTATCACCTGATCGGGCGCAATGCCTTCCGCTTCAGCTTCAAAGCTGATAAGAATGCGGTGTCTATAAACGTCGTGTAATACTGCACGAACGTCGTCAGGGCTAACATAATCTTTGCCGTTCAGCCATGCATGCGCTCTTGAACATCTATCTAAAGCAATCGTAGCACGTGGGCTGGCACCGAAATCTATCCATCGTGCTAAATCATCACCATACTTTTTAGGTTGGCGCGTCGCCATAGTCAATTGCACTATGTATTCTTCAACGGCGTCACTCATATGAATACTTGTAACCTGTTTTCGAGCATTAAATATGTCGGTTTGAGAGATTTTAGTGATTGTGGGTGTTAAACGATCAGCTTCAGCCTGCTGCTCTTTTCTTGCAAGTTTGAGTATAGCGAGTTCAGATTCTGTATTGGGATAATCAATTCTTACATGCATTAAAAATCGGTCTAGCTGAGCTTCTGGAAGCGGGTAGGTACCTTCTTGCTCAATTGGGTTTTGTGTGGCCATGACCAAAAAGAGCTCATCAAGCTTAAACGTTTCTTTACCCACACTGACTTGGCGCTCAGCCATTGCTTCTAAAAGTGCAGACTGCACCTTGGCGGGCGCTCTGTTGATTTCATCTGCAAGTATGAGGTTGTGGAAAATAGGGCCTTTTTGGAACTGAAATTGGCCATCTTCGACGCGATATATTTCAGTTCCGGTGACATCGGAGGGTAATAAGTCAGGTGTAAACTGAATACGTTGGAAGTTGCCTTCAATGCGATCTGATAATTCTTTAATCGCTTTTGTTTTAGCTAAACCTGGAGCACCTTCGACCAAAAGATGCCCATCTGCTAATAATGCAATCAACAATCGATCAACTAAATGTGTCTGACCAATGATTGTTTGACTTAAAGATTGTTTGAGATCATCAAATGCCTTACTCGAATCCATTGCCTAAACCTTCTTGAATAATGTCAAAAACTGGGTCGATAAAGCTAATAGATTCAGACGAAAGAAGCAATTTCCATACGATGAACTATTCTTAATTTATTGCAACGAAACGATTCTTTAGTTTCGCTAATTTGAGGCTAGTCTTTAAGCTAGGCACAACTCAAATAACCGTCTGCCAAATAAACTCGAGATATCAATATGAAAGTAGTGGATACCCGCAGCAAAACGCAGTTTTTAGAATCTATAAAAGTAGCCATTTATGAAAAGCTCCCCGCCGCTGAAGCTAAAGATTTAATTACTTTTGCAAATGAGTTCTTTTTGAGTTCTTTTGTAGGTGAATTTGAAGGGCGACGAATATCTGACATTTTGGGACTGCTGGTTTCTGCAAGGAAGTTTATTCAGCAGTATGATGGTCAGACTGCAAAAGTCTCGGTATTTGACCCTAATCTCGAAGAGCATGGTTGGCAGTCGTCTCATACTACACTAATGATAATGCAGAAAAATATGCCATTTATCGTTGATTCTATGCGGATGACATTAGCTTCCAGAGAAGTTAAAACGCATACAATTCAATACGCTAGCTTTGATATCGTTCGCGATAAAAAAGGCAAGCTCACTGAATTCAGACAAAAAAAACACAAGGCTCATGATGTTTCAAGCGGTGAAGGGCTGGTTTTTATTGAAGTTGATCGGCACACCGATGAGGCATCGAAGCTTTCTTTAGAGCAAAGTATTTCAGCTGTGTTAAATGATGTCGCCGTAACGGTGACTGATTACCCTTCAATGCAAGAAAAAACCAGATTAATTAAGCAGGATATAGAAAGGCTAAAAGAACTCAAAAACAGTGCATTTAAAAATACTGAAATAGATGAGGCAGTTGAGTTTCTTCAATGGCTAGAGAATGATCACTTTGCTTTTTTGGGTTTTGTCGATTTGGATTTAAAAGAAACTCAAAAAACGCATAGCATGACACCGGTTAAAGGCAGCGAACTGGGAATATTGAAGTCTCATCCTGAACAGATTGAAAAAATCGATTTCAAAAAAGTGACCACTAAAATTAAAAAAACCATCCTGAATTCTCAGCTGATAACTTTTGCAAAAGCACCTGCGCGATCGACAGTACACCGCCCAGCATACCCAGACTTCATAGCGATTAAAAGACTGAATGATAAAGGTGAAATCATTGGGGAACATTGTTTTTACGGGCTATATACCGCAAGTACTTATACCCAAAGCCCTTATGATATCCCTGTTCTGCGCAGTAAATCTGAATACGTGATTGAAAAATCGGAGCTCAATGTAAATGATTACAGAGGTAAAGAGCTCGTTCAATTGCTCAATGTCTATCCACGAGATGAGTTATTCCAGATTGATAAGGACATGCTGTT